>CAMHNT010000306.1 GCA_946186535.1 uncultured Clostridia bacterium | reverse complement strand
ACATAGTAGCCTTCTGTTTCCTTATTGATCTGATAAGCAAGAGCTCTTTTGCCCCACTCATCAACGCTCTCAAGAGTTGCGTGTCTTTCGATAACACCCTTAAAGTAGTCAACTACCTTTGCGATACCCTCTTCACCGAGCTTTGCGGAAACTACAAGAACAGACTCGTAAGAATACTGTAAATTTTCCATTATGTTGCACCTCCTTTTGGACTTTGGCCCCGCTCACACGGAGCAAGGAGTTATTCACTTACAGAATAACATATAAATTATACACAACTTCTCCCCAAAAGTCAAGCAATTTTCAAATTTTCAAGCCGAAATTATTACGAATTTGTAAGAGTTTTGCGGCTGACTTTTGTATTATTTTCCACAAAAATCAATCTCCGGCATTCATTATAGTTACTGTTCAAATCAATCCACTTCTCCTTAAATTTCAGATCTGTCCGCTGAAAAGCACCTGAAACAATACATAAAATCCTGCCGCTGCGAAAATAAGACCGAAAATAATTTCAAACAGCGGTCCGCCCTTTTCAAGCACGGGATCAAAAATTTCCTTTGGATTTTCGGGATTGATAAAAATTTTCTGTCTGATATTCAGCTGAGGCTTTCTCGACGATGTGGCAGGAGAAACCTTTTCGTATTCACGGTTATTAAATTCATACCGGAAAACAGGCGCATAGCTTTCGCTTGTGTGTCCGTCATCGTCCGTGCTGGTGTACGTTTTGAATCTCACTATCAGAGAATCGACCGTCTGAGTACAGCGGCGTTTTCTATACATTTTGTTTATAGGCCAGACTATCGCCACATATCCGCCGGTAGCCACAAACAGAAGCGGAAACAGCACAAAAAGCCCTGCCCCCGATTGACTGTTCGAAAATCCATTCATATAAAAAATCAACCCCCACAGAATGAACACTACGCCCAGTCCTGCCGCATAATAGCTTCCTGCACGATAGCCTTTTTCCTTACGCTTCGACATAACGCTTCCTATCACCGTAAAAGCAATTCCTACCCACACAGCGGCAAGCTCCATTTTCATTACCGAAAGAACCGCTGCCGCAATTACCACGGCAACAAGCGGAAGATTTCTCGGACGGAAAATATCCTTAAAATGAATCTCCTTGCTGCCGCCGTCATTTCAGTTATTGACGTTAAAATCGAAATTTTCCTTCTTTTTCATTATCTATACCTCCATTTTACCCCGATTCAGAATCCGCTCTGTTCTTCATTAATCATAACACATATCAGCAAAAAACATTATTAAAAATCCAGCTCCCCAACAAAAAGCATACCGAAAAACACAGCGCCATTGTAATTCGCACAAGCCCTTTCTCTCCGCCGCTTTCATAAATTTCTTCCGGGTGCTTCGGGTTTATCAGAAGCTCGTGCGTTTCGCCTATCGAAGGCTTCAGATCGACCGAAAAAACAGCCTGCGTGATGTATTCCCTGCCTCGGAAGAAACGTTCTGTACTCTGTCCTGCTCGTCCTTGTTTCGGGATCACTTTCATAAGTGTAAATCGTTTCGAAGCTTTTTATTCTTGCAGTCACCCTCTCCGAACAGCATCTCTTCTGCAAACGGTCTCTCATCGGTGTCAGAACCGCATAGAAAAGCAGTATCGAAAATACAATACATAAAGCAATCGTTTCGAACATAATATAATATTCAATTTTCCGCCCGTGCAGCACTATATATGCCGCAGTCAATCCGCCGGCAAACAGCAGCGAAAAGACGAAAAACACGATTCTCAGCTTCATCTCGGTGTGGCTTACCTTACGTTTTTTAACCGAATTTTCCGAACTCATACTGACACTCCTTCACGGCTTTTTTTGCTAATTATTAAAATATTAATACCAGAACCGCAACGCCCATTGCAACAAAACCGACTATTCTGAGAACATGAATGATCCTGTTGTTTCTCTGCGGCTCGTAGAACTCTTCCGTATTGTCGGGATTAAGATAAAGAGTTACCTCTTGTCCGATTTTTGGATGTGTACTTGTGTATACATTCGGAGTTCTTTTCGTCATCTCTCCGTCAAGCAGAAACGCGTAAACAGGCGCATAATTCGTTGCGTCCTCGCTTTCGCTTACGGCAATATCCACGATTGTCGCGCTCACCTCTAATGTACATCTTTCCTCCTGTTTTCTCATCATGCCGGGAATAAGTATTGCGGTAATAATTCCCGTCAGCAAGAACACAAAAAAAATTATACTGATATTTCTTCTCACACTAATGCTTCTTCTCATTTTATAACCTTCCTTTCAGCCGGAATGCAAAAACAATACCGTTTCAATAAATTGTCCCCGGATCGATAATATTCCTGTTCAAACAAAAATTTACACATAAATTTTAATACAGAATTACAACATTTTTTTGAATTTTATATTGTTTATATTCTTCGGAAAAAAAGCAGGTTGCAGTGCGAAGCCCTTGACTCATGAAAAGCTTTCGGAGAAGAAAGCCCCCTCCGTAAGTGAGGGGGGGCAATGTCGTCAACTTAGTGTGATTTACTCTACTGGTTAGGGGACGCTCTCT
>CAMHNT010000305.1 GCA_946186535.1 uncultured Clostridia bacterium | reverse complement strand
TTTCAAGACTAGCTCCTTAAACCGCTCGGACACCCCTCCGTGCGACTATTATATAATAACAGATTTTTCTTGATCTGTCAACCCTTTTTTTAAAAAATTTTTTTCTTTTATAAATTTTTCAAAATACGTGATTTCATGAGAGCTTTTTACTGATAACTGATAGAATGCAGAAAAAAATTAGAGGGGAAAATTTGTTTGTGGGGTAGTGGGGGATTTGTAATTAAGTATTGAACGGGAACTGTATAATGTGCGGATGTGAAAGAAAGCAGGCAAATAAAATAAATTCCCCTGCCAAAACATATGTATATATAAGATAATACCATATGCTCCGGCAGGGAAAGTGTTTATTCTGTCAGTATCGTTTTACAAAGCTGTCGATGTCGTCTGTATGTCTGTGTATGTTAATATCAATTCATAAGACTGCAAACGAGATCTGCGTATTCGGACGGATCCTCAACCTGAAGTCCTGCAATGATCAATGCCTGACTGTAAAGAAGCTTTGCGTACTTCTCAGCCTTTTCTTTGTCGGCTGTGATGTTTGCGATGAGTGCGTTTACTGCAGGGTGAGAAGCGTTGATTTCGAGAACACGCTCTGCTCTGACCATAGCTTCGGGCTGTGCGAGCGCCATGTATTTTTCCATTTCAAAGGAAACTCCGCCTTTCGCTGTGAGGCAAACCGGATGACTTTTGAGCTTCTTTGAGAATACAACCTCATTGACGCGGCTTCCGAGAACGTCTTTGATGAACTTCAGAGTTGAGTCATCGTTCTTTTCTTCTTCCTTGCTGTCGTTTTCTTCCTCGACGTCCTCGTTGACAATGTTCTTGAATGCCTTGCCGTCGTAGTCGGAAATGCTCTGGAATGCGAATTCGTCAATTTCCTCAGAACAGTAGAGAATCTCTCTGCCTTTGTCACGGAAGTACTCTGTCTGAGGGAGCTTGTCGATAGAGTCGATGTTTTCGCCTGTTGCGAAGTAGATGTCCTTCTGATCCTCGCCCATTCTCTCTACGTATTCCTTGAGAGTTACAAGCTTCTTTTCCGTTGAAGAATAGAAAAGAACCAGATCCTTGACTACGTCCTTGTGAGCGCCGAAATCTCCGACAAGACCGTACTTGAGCTGTCTTCCGAAATTAGCGTAGAACTTCTCATATGCCTCACGGTCGTTCTTGAGCCATGAAGCAAGCTCATTCTT
The DNA here is from genome assembly GCA_946186535.1 of uncultured Clostridia bacterium. Classification (GTDB taxonomy): domain Bacteria; phylum Bacillota; class Clostridia; order Oscillospirales; family Acutalibacteraceae; genus RUG592. The sequence goes on along the minus strand of CAMHNT010000305.1, from coordinate 1,353 downwards.
AATTTTCTTTTCAAGAGTGGAAGCGATGTTTTTGAGCTGTCTGTCGTGCTGGAGCATTTCTCTTGAAATATTGAGGGAGAGATCCTGAGAATCAACGACACCCTTGACGAATGCGAAGTGTTCGGGAATGAGGTCGGAGCAGTTGTCCATGATCAGAACGCCGCTGCTGTAAAGCTGCAGTCCTTTCTTGTATTCCTTCGTATAATAGTTGAAAGGAACTTTTGACGGAATAAAGAGGAGCGACTTGAATGTTACGACGCCCTCAACGGAGTTTGAAAATACCTTCGCAGGATTCTCGAAATCAAAGAATTTCTGCTTGTAGAACTCGTTGTATTCATCTTCCGTTACGTCCTTTTTGTTTCTCTGCCAGATCGGAATCATGCTGTTGAGAACTTCGTCCTCTTTTACCTCGTCGTACTCGGGGTTCTCCAGATCGCAGTCCTCACGGAGCTTTCTGTGCTCCATTTCCATAATAATAGGATAGCGGATATAATCAGAATATTTCGAAACGAGTGCGGAAATCTTGTATTTCTCGAGGAACTCGGAATACTTTTCTCCCTCTGTGTCCTCTTTGATTTTGAGAATAATCTTTGTTCCGACGTCTTGCTTTTCGATCTCGGTGATCTCATAGCCGTCCGCACCTGTGCTGTTCCACTGATATGCTTTGTCGCTGCTGTATTTCTTTGTCTGAACCGTAATCTCATCGGCAACCATAAATGCAGAGTAGAAGCCTACGCCGAACTGACCGATGATATCAACATCGTCATTTTTCTCGTTTTCCTGCTTGAACTTGAAGGAGCCGCTGTTTGCGATAGTGCCGAGGTTGTTGTCGAGATCGTCTCTGTCCATGCCGATGCCGTTGTCGGTGATCGTTATGGTTCTGTTCGGCTTGTCGATTTCAATATGTATTTTGAAATCGTCCTTGTTGAGACCCACGTTCTGATCGGTAAGAGAAATGTAGTAGAGCTTGTCGATAGCGTCGCTTGCGTTGGAAATGATTTCTCTGAGGAAAATTTCCTTGTGAGTATAGATTGAGTTGATCATTAAGTCGAGCAATCTTTTTGATTCCGACTTGAATTCTGTCTTAGCCATATATCATTACCTCGTTTATTTTTTTTATTTTAGCACTCTGCACATCGGAGTGCTAAAATAGTTATATAATAAATTCCGTCATTTGTCAATACCAATTTTATGAACAAAATATTAAATCCGTTTCCCATGTTGTTTTCTTCATTCAAAAAATAAAAATAAAAATTTTAAAAAAGGTGTTGACAAATAATTCAAAATAGTGTATTATAATATACGTCGCTGAGAGACACAGCGACGATGGCAAAGAAATGAATGGGAGCATAG
>CAMHNT010000304.1 GCA_946186535.1 uncultured Clostridia bacterium | reverse complement strand
GGAGTCATCTTGTCAATTTCATTGATGCTCATTTTCTCTCTTACGCCTTTTTCAAGGCGGGCAAAGCCTATTCTGAACTGATTCTGAAGCAGCTCGCCTACAGAACGGATTCTTCTGTTGCCGAGATGATCTATATCGTCGAGCGTGCCGACTCCATTTGCGACGCAATTGAAGTAGTTGATTGTGGCAAAAATATCGTCACGGGTAATATGCTTGGGAATAAGCTCGTTTTTGCGTTCAATAATAGCTTCTTTTATTTCATCGTCGGTTTCGCATGTGTCGAGAATATCCTTCAAAACAACAACGCTTACTTTTTCTTCTATTCCGCATTCTTTTTTAACGTCAAAATCAACGTATTCACGAATGTCAACCATACCGTTGGAAATAACCTTAATTTCCTTTTCGTTCTCAAGCTGAATATAAGCAACGCTTGCGCCGCAATTGTTGATCTCGTCGGCTTTAGCCTTGTTGATGATATCTCCGGCTTCCGCTACGATTTCTCCGGTAAAGAAATTCACAATTGGCTTGGTAACTCTGTGTCCTATCAATCTGAAGCCCAGACAGAGCTTCTGATTGTATTTATGACGACCTACTCTTGAGATATCGTATTTTCTCGGGTCGAAGAACATATCCTCGATGTAGTTACGCGCAGTCTCAACTGTAGGGGGCTCGCCCGGTCGAAGCTTTTTGAATACCTCGATACACGCTTCATCGGAATTGTTAATACCGTCCTTGGTAAGCGTTGCCTCTTTTGCGATTGTTTGTTCTATACGTTCATCATGACCGAAGTATTCATAGATATCGTCGTTTGTGGAAAGACCGAGAGAACGAATGAATGTTGTAATAGGAAGCTTGCGGTTTTTATCAATTCTGACATAGAAGACGTCGTTAACGTCATTTTCATATTCAAGCCACGCTCCTCTGTTAGGAATAACAGTGGTATAAAAAAGTTCCTTGCCAGACTTGTCATGCTCCATTTTATAGTAAACGCCAGGAGATCTGACGAGTTGTGAAACAATAACACGTTCAGCGCCGTTAATTACGAAGGTTCCGCTCGGGGTCATTCGCGGGAATTCTCCCATATAGACCTCCTGCTCTTTCATATAGCCCGTTTCCTTATTGGTCAGACGTGCTGTGACGTAAAGGGTAGCGGAATAAGTCGCGTCGCGCAGCTTGCACTCTTCGATTGTGTACTTTGGCTCGTAATTGATGCGAAAATCAATAAATTCGAGAAGCAGATTACCTGTGTGATCCACAATTCCTGATGAATCCTCAAAGATTTCTCTGAGTCCTCTGTCAAGGAACCATTGGTAGGAATTCTTCTGAACCTCGATGAGATTTGGCATTTCGAGCACTTCGGTGATCTTGGAAAAAGACATTCTGGTATTTCTGCCGTTTTGAACTTTTTTTACATTCACCATTTTGTTAGCTTCACTCCATTCAGAATACATCGGAAAAAAACTGAAAAAATGTAAAACTTATCGTACGGGGAAAAAGTTTGTGCAATTTTACTATGAAAATTTTAAGCCATAGCGAATGAATTTTTTGTCAATTATAAACTAATTCAAGGATTTATGCGCATTTCAAACCTCAAAAAAGCAATTTTTGAGCAAAAAATCCCACGGTCGCTCTCCCCATTTTAAGCTATTATATAAGTATATCACAGACATATTAATTTGTCAAGTGCGAATAAAAAATATTTTTTCGTTCGTCATTCTGACTATATAAGCAATTTGAACAACAGCAAATTCAAACTGTTATATATAATGAAAAAGAAAACACCAGAGCCAAATATAAAATTTTGAAAATACTCATAGTATCATGTGTGGATGACAATTTCGGGGACAATCTTATAAGAATATGTTTTGAAAAGCTTATGTACACGGCTCTAAAAAATTTAGGTGTAAACCCTGAGAAAGTAGAATTAGCCAAAATGCCGCATAAGGCTATCGACAGAGATCTTATTATATCCTCAGATATTCTTTTTTTGCCGGCGGAGGTTTGTTTGGCATTAACTATATGAATAATTATAAATTTGTTGAAGAAATAATCCGTACTGCCGATGAAAACGGAGTGCCGGTTGTTCTCTCTTCCATAGGCGCAAACAACATGGGGGTAAACAGCGAAAATGAACACCTGCTCAACGAACTGCTTGAACGCAAGTGTTTCAGAGCCGTATCAGTCAGAGAAAATCCCGATATGTTCCGCAGATACGCAGGCGACGCTGATTTTGAGATTGTTCAGGTTTGCGATCCAGCCGTGTGGTCAAAATATGTATATCATTCCCATTTAAAAAAGTTAAATCGCCCCTCCAATAGATTTGTGGGAATAAACACAGTCCGCGGAGGGCTGTTCGGCGACAATGACAAGCCATGGAAGCTTGTTGACGAGATGAATTATATGAACGAAATGAGGAAGAAGCTGGAAGAAGACGGAATAGATTATGCTTTTTATACAAACGGCAGCTTCCTTGACAACAATTCGCTTCTGTACTTTGCAAAGCACTATCCACAACTTAAGGGTAAGAGCAAGAAGCACAAAAAAGAAATAAAA
>CAMHNT010000303.1 GCA_946186535.1 uncultured Clostridia bacterium | reverse complement strand
ATTTTTCAGATCCGTTTATTTCCGCCTTTAAATTAACTGTATATCTTAATGGTTTTATCGAAAAACTCCTCTGTTTTTGAGGAGTTTTTCGTTTTATTAGATAAAAATATATTGAAATTAAATGGAAAAAGTGATAAAATATATTAATACATATTATTGTCGAAGAAAGAGTTTATCTAATCGTACCCCGGGCTTTATACGTTACCTTCGTTGAGAAGAATGTATGGATTCCGGAATGCAGTTTATGATTGGATGGCATGATGAAAATTTTTGTTCAAAGAGAGATAATTTTGAGATCAGGGTTATTTTACGTTTTGAAGAGATTCAGTGTAATCAGAAAGCTTTTCATAACAAGAAAATGCTCACTCATTTTATTTAAGATCGTACGAGCTTACCGCGCCAAAAAGGATAACGTGTATATTTTTAATTAGATTTAGCATAAAAGGTGAAAAATAATGAAAAAGTGGGTATTATCGAATGTCGATAAACAGAATGTGTTAAGAATTTCGAAGCAGTTCAGTATTCCTGCTATACCTTCCATTCTTCTTGATACAATGAAATTTGAAAGCGATGAGGAATTGGAAGCATTTCTTGATGAAGATGCGGAACTCACAAATCCCTTTCTCATAACCGATATGGATCTCGCTGTTATGAGAATTTCCGATGCAATAGAAAACAACGAAAAAATATGCGTTTACGGTGATTATGACGCAGACGGAGTAACGTCGACTGCTCTGCTGTATTCATATCTTGCGAGCGTTGACGCAGATGTAATGTACTATATTCCGTCACGTGAAACCGAAGGATACGGCATGAATAAGGGCGCCGTGGATATCCTAAAACAGCACGAAATAAATCTGATTGTTACCGTTGATAACGGAATTTCAGCCTACGATGAAATAGAGTATGCAAATACTCTCGGGATTGATGTTGTGGTGACCGATCATCATACGCCGCCCGAAAAAATGCCGAATGCGGTCGCAATAGTAAATCCTCACAGAAAAGACGATATCAGTCCTTTCAAACATTTTTCCGGAGTGGGAATAGCTTTCAAGCTTGTTATGGCGCTTGAGGACGACGACCTTGATATGGAATATCTTCTGGACTGCTATTCCGATATCGTTGCTCTCGGTACTATTGGCGACGTAGTGAGCCTGACGGGTGAAAACAGGATTCTCGTAAAAGAGGGTATAAAGAGAATCAACTCAAATTCTCGTCTCGGAATAGCGGAGCTGAGAAAAGCGGCAGGCTGCGACAAGAAGGATATATCCGCAGGAAATATCGCATTTACTCTTGTTCCCAGAATAAACGCAGGCGGACGTCTCGGACTTTGTCATAAGGCAGTAAATCTTCTCATTACCGAAAATCCGGACGAAGCAAGAGAAATCGCCGAGGAGCTTAACGAAGACAATATCGAGAGAAAGGAGATCGAGAAGGAAATTCTTCGTTCGGTTGAAAAAACTCTTGAAGAAGACGACAGCATTAAATATAAAAAAATATTGGTTGTGGCAGGCGAGGGCTGGCACCAGGGCGTGATAGGAATTGCCGCCGCAAGAATAAAGGACAAATACGGAAAACCTACGATCATAATATCATATGACGGTGAAAGTGCGAAAGGTTCGGGAAGAAGTATCGAAGGCTTTGCGATGTGCGACGGTGTTTCATACTGCAAGGATTTGCTGACTGTTTTCGGAGGTCATCCGATGGCGGCAGGTCTTTCGATGAAAACCGAAAACATTGACGCTTTCAGAGAAAAAATCAATGAGTTTGCCGACAGCCTCACAAATACATTTTTTCCCGAAATCAGGCTTTCATGCAAGCTGAATCCTGCGGCAATAACAGTGCTGTCTGTTGAGGCTCTTTCGGTTCTCGAGCCTTTCGGCGCAGGAAATCCGACGCCGGTATTCGGAATATACGATTCTGTTCTGACAGGCATTCAGCCCCTTAGCGGAGGAAAGCACCTGAAACTGAGCTTCAGAAGAGAAACAACGGATTTTTATGCACTTTATTTCAATCAGACTCCGGAGGATTTTCCCTATGTGAAAGGTGATAAACTGAATCTTGCCGTAACGCTGGACACCAATGTTTATAACAATGAGAAAAGCGTTTCTATAATACTCCGGGAGCTGTCCTTTTCCGATGTTGAATATGAAAGTCTTATGATAAGCAATAATCTCTTCGAGGATCTTATGACAGGAAAACCGGTTACGGAAAATATCAGGAATGAGCTTAAAGTGACGCGGAATGACTTTGTTATTGTTTATCAGTATCTGAGAAGCAGCGGCGGATTCAGGTTTTCTGCCGACTCGCTTCATAGAAGAATAAACAATAAGTCTATCTCCCTCGGAAAGCTCATGCTTACGCTTAAGGCGATGGAGGAGATGGGTCTTATTACAATGAAGATTACTCCTGATCATCTCAATATCGAGCTGATAAAAAATCCCCCCAAGGTAGAAATTCTTTCTGCACCTGTTTTGAAGGATCTGGTGTAATTATAATATATTGTATAATCATTGTTGTTTTAAATATACATACAGCATTTGAATTTTGTGTATATGG
>CAMHNT010000302.1 GCA_946186535.1 uncultured Clostridia bacterium | reverse complement strand
CGGCGGACTGTTTTGGAAAGAGGGACGCTTTGGCAGAAAGCGTCCCTTCCCGAAGTCTAAAACCAATTCTCCTCGCCGCTCCAAGGCGACTCGAGTAAGTAGATTTTAAAACGGTTCACATATTTTTTACTCATTCAAAAATCTTGGGGGCAGCGCCCTTGGTCGCTCATAGCAACGAGCGAAACCTCTTAGCGTTCCCTGACTAAACTTAGTTTTTTAATAGCACAACAGGTTATTTCAAATAAATTATACAAAATTTAATTATACCGGTCAATGGAAGATGAGTCGAATTAATCGTCTTTTTTCAGAATAATATGTGCATTATTATAAATTTCTTTGGTTGAATAAAAAAATATTGAAATGATATTTTTAAAGTATTATAATTTAAGATGTGCAGGGTATGTTAAAATTATACCGGTTTTAATATTTTCCATATCAAATGGTAATGGAGTTGATAAAAATGAATAATCCGTTTTTCAGAATTGCGGCTGCGAGTCTGAAACTGAAGGTTGCCGATCCCGAATACAACAGCGATGAAATCATAAAGGTTATAAAAGAGGCGGAAGAGAAGGGTGTAAAGCTTCTGCTGACGCCGGAGCTTTCCGTGACTTCGTATACATGTGCGGATCTGTTTTTCAACAATGCACTGTTGGAAAGCAGCCGTAAGGCACTTGAAAAAGTTCTTGAAGCAACGGAAAATACAGACATGGTCGTTATAGTTGGTATTCCGGTTGAGAGCGGAGCATGTCTTTTTAACTGTGCGGCAGTTCTCAGGAAGGGGAAAATAGTCGGAATCGTTCCGAAGACATATATTGCGAATTATCATGAATTCTATGAAAAACGCTGGTTTGCGCCTATGTCAAAGGGTGCGGCGGTTGATTCGGTAAATGTTCTGGGATATGACGTTCCTTTCGGAAAGTGCCTGTTTGATCTGGGTTCGGGCGCCGTTGCGGGAATCGAGATATGTGAGGATCTGTGGGCGCCTGTTCCGCCCAGCAGCGAGATGTCTCTTTGCGGTGCGAATATTATCTGCAATCTTTCGGCGAGCGATGAATATGTTTCAAAAGCAAAGTACAGAGAGGATCTGATTTCCAATCAGTCGGCAAGATGTATCGGCGCTTATGCATATGCCGGCGCTTCGGTTTTTGAAAGCACCACAGATCTTGTTTTCAGCGGCGCAACGGTTATAGCGGAAAACGGCGGTATCTGTGCGAAGGGGGAAAGATTCAGCAGAGAAAATGTTCTGACAATTTCCGACATCGATGTTGAAAAGCTGAACTCTCTCAGAAGAGAAAATATCACATTCAGCGAGAACACGTCATACAGCGGCAGCTACAGAATGATCGGATGCAAGGTTGCGAATGAGGAGAATGATCTTTCTTATCGTTTTGTTGACCCTCATCCGTTTGTGCCGGGAGATACGAAAAAAATAAAGGAACGCTGCAGAGAGATTTTTTCGATTCAGTCAAGCGGACTGGCGAAGAGAATTGAGCATGTCGGTTCGAAGGGCTGTGTTATAGGAATCAGCGGAGGTCTTGATTCAACGCTTGCGCTTCTCGTTGCGGTTGAGAGCATGAAGCTTCTCGGAAAGAAGAATTCCGATATTATCGGAGTTACGATGCCCGGCTTCGGCACAACCGACAGGACATACACAAATGCCATGAAGCTCATGCAGGAGCTTGGCGTTACGATCCGTGAAATCAACATCAGAGAAGCGTGTCTTCTTCACATGAGGGACATCGGACACGATGAAAGCATAAAGGACATCACCTATGAAAACACACAGGCAAGAGAAAGAACACAGATCCTTTTTGACCTTGCGAACAAGGAAGGCTGCCTACTTGTCGGAACGGGCGATTTGAGTGAGCTTGCGATGGGGTGGTGTACCTACAACGGCGATCATATGAGCATGTATGGAGTTAATGCGAGTGTTCCCAAAACGCTCGTCAAGTATCTTGTAGAATATGTTGCGTCCGTAAGCGGAGAACAGGCTAAGGAAACTTTGCTTGACATTCTTGATACGCCTGTTTCGCCTGAGCTTCTTCCGCCCGACGAGAATGGAAAGATAGCGCAGAAAACCGAGGACAACATAGGGCCGTATGAGCTTCATGACTTTTTCCTCTATCATTTCATCAGATTCGGTTCGTCGAAGGAAAAGCTCCTGAAAATGGCTGTCAAAGCATTTGACGGAGTTTATCAAAAAGAATTCATTGAGAAATGGCTGAATGTATTTCTTAGAAGATTTTTTATCAGTCAGTTCAAGAGAAGCTGCATTCCCGATTCTCCGAAGGTAGGCTCCGTTTCGTTAAGTCCGAGAGGAGACTGGAGAATGCCGAGTGACGCAAGCTTTAATATTTTTCTGAAGTGATTTTTTATTGCATTCGGAGAGTGTGGGATTTTTAAATAATAGATTATAATTATAGTTTATAGTTTATATTTTATAGTTCAAAAACTGCGTCGGCGTCCTGAATTTAGGATGCCGACCGGTTTATTTGGCTGTTTTAATGCGTTATCAGAATTTTTGCTGTAATATTTTAACAAAAAAACATTGTAAATTATTTTTTATTT
>CAMHNT010000301.1 GCA_946186535.1 uncultured Clostridia bacterium | reverse complement strand
AATATTATCAAATATAGATACAAAAACAGCTTTCTGAAGAATACAATATAGATAGTATATATTTATTTAGATTTCAAATATATTTCAAATATATTTCAAATATATTTCCAACACAGCCATTGCTCTATTTTTAAAAACGAGCATACAGCATAATACATATACCGTCGGCGCCGCCCTCATACTCAAAAGGCATAATCTCGGCACGGGATTCGGAGAAGCCTTTTTTCTTCAGTTCGTTTTCGATTCCGCATCTGACGATCGATGCGTCGACAAAGCCGTTCAGCTCCGTCTGGCGATCGGGAAAATCCTGAGCCTCAAAGACGAGGGGGCAGACGATCCCTTTTTCATTATAATACAGAGCGATTTCATAAAATTCGCTTTCTCGGTTTTCGCAGCATATCCTGCAATTTTCTGCGAACATTTTCGCAGCCTCTCTGACTCGTGACAAATTGACCAGGAGTTCATCCTCTTCGGAATCGATCTTGACCTCAACCATCCGTTTCCTGAATAAATCCATAATCTTCATTTTTTAACGCCCCCTCCATCAGCCTGCGGCTGACACCTTCCCTTAAGGGGAGGATGTCTTATGTTTAAGATACTTTTCTATTAAGCTGAATCTTTTCCTCTAACTTTCGCCCGCACCCATCGGGAGCTGCTCTCTCGAACCCTTGCTTCGCCCTCAAAAAGTTTTTAGTATTAAATTCAGTATATCATATCGCCGACGAAATCGCAATACATTTGTTATGCATACTTCTTGAACAAATTGTTATATTATTGTTATGCCGAGGTGATTGTATGAAAAAGTTTAAAATACCAAATGTACCACCGACAACAAATAAATGCGTTAGATTTCCTAATGATGTTATTGAGGAAGTTGAAAAAGCGATTGAAGGTACAAACTGTACATTTTCAGCATTTGTTATTGAAGCCGTTAAAGTAGCTTTGGAAAATTTGAAAGAAGAATCCGAAGAAAACGAATAACTCCCACTGCATAGGTTAAACCATGTGGTGGGAGTTGTTCGTTTTAAGACAGTGCAGACCGCTCGCTGAGCGACCGCCCTGATTATCTGTATCTTCCGCAGCTTGTGCAGTACAATTTTTCATGACCGTTTTTCTCTCCGCAGTCGGGGCAAATCCATGTACCGTTTTTGTTCAGATGAACCTTCGCACCTGTCGGATAGGTGTGATAGGTGTCCGAATGAGGCGTAGTGTGTTTCTGTACAGCAATTGCGGCACTTTGGAGATAACCGTTTCCGATGCCGCTAAAGTATCGGATTCCTGAAGTCGGAGCTCCGTAGGCTGTAACCGTGTCGGAGATGGGTGAGGTTACGAGTGTTCCTTTATACAGTTCACCTCCGCATTTGCAGCAGAAGTTGGCTCTATCGTCGTTCCAGGCATGGCATTTTTTACAGATCATTTTTTTCTTCCTTTCGCTCTTTTCTTTGTATTGATAGTATGGTCAAATATGAGCGTAAGGATTCAGCGTGTGAAAAAAGTTTTTCTGTTTAACAAAAGGTTACAAAATATTGACAAAAATACAACAATCGTGATATTATAAAACAAGTTGAGTACTGCATAAAAGCAAGTGAGAATATCTTCTCGCTGAGGCGGACCTCCCGGGAAGGGAGGGTGATAACCTATGGATATCATAATCCAAGCGGCACTTCAGACAGTGCACGCTTCAAAGTGGGTTATCGCTTTTGTTCTTTCGGTCAGAAACAGCCGAAAGAGCAATAGATAACTCTTAATAAAATTGGGTTTTAAGAACCCGGGCACGAAGCCTGCTTAAAAGCTTCTGATCTCGAGTTTCTTAAGAGAGACTCATTTTACATAAGAGAAACACCGCCCAACTTTCCAATTGGCGGTGTTTCTCTTAACATCAACAAATTACGGGAGTGACCGCTTAAAATGCGGTACTCAACCATTTAATTATATTATACATGAATAGCTGAAAATGTCAAGTGCTTTGGAAAATCGAAGTGCCTGACTTATTTTATAATTTTTATAAAATAAGAGAAACACCGCCCTCTTCCACTTGGCGGTGTTTTTCTTAAATGCCACAATAATCGGGAGTGACCGCTTAAAATGCGGTACTCAACCATTTAATTATATTATACATGAATAACTGAAAATGTCAAGTGCTTCGAAAAAATCGGAGTGCTTTTGTTTTTATTTGAACATATAGCTGACCGTGTCTACGACGTCGCTCATAGTTTCAATTGCTTTGCCGGCTTTCTTTTTGATTTGCTTTTTGTTGTCGGTCATGTTTTTGCTCATATAACCGACTGCCATGCCGGCTGCGATACCTGCGGTTACTCCCTTGACTAACTTCATTGTACTTCGTGTCATAAGCTTTAACCTCCATAACCTGATTAAAAAATACAGTAAATTTGTGATTTGCTCTTTTCTTTTCATTCCGCCCTCCTGTATGATCTATATTAACGAAACGCTGATTAAACAGAGTGCCCGATATGCAGGCGTAATCGGCGATTCCTGAAATTAATACTGCTTTCTAATTAAAATCTTAAAGTCTTTTCGGTCTGATTTCCGCAATACTTCGTCATCAGCCTTGAAA
>CAMHNT010000300.1 GCA_946186535.1 uncultured Clostridia bacterium | reverse complement strand
CAACACTCCGAAAGCCATTCTTCACCGTTCTCAAAAGCCGCTTTTGCCGCAGCAAGCCCGAGGGAATTGACCTCTGTATATCCGCAGCTTACAATTTCCTTTTTAAATCTGTGACGAAGAGCTCTGTCGGCTATCCATATATTTGATATCTGAAGTCCTGCGATGTTGAAGGACTTGCTGGGAGCCGTGCAGATTATTGCTCTGTTCTGTAATTCGGGACAAGCCTTTGTGAAAACATTGTGCTTATTTTCGGAATAAACAAAGTCACAGTGAATTTCATCCGATACTACAACAAGATCATATCTGACGCAGATTTCTCCTATACGTCTTAACTCCTCAGCCGTCCACACACGCCCTACGGGATTATGCGGAGAACAGAGAATAAACATCTTAACATTTTCATTTTTGATCTTCGATTCAAAATCATCGAAATCTATCTCGTATCTGCCGTTTTTGTACATCAGCTCGTTTTCGACAAGCTTTCTGTTATTGTTCCTGACAACAGAATAGAAGGGATAATAGACAGGCGGCTGAATGAGGATTCCTTCCCCCTCTTTTGTGAAACTCCTGACTGCTGTTGACAGTGCAAAAACTACTCCGGGCGTGTTTACGAGCCACTCATTTTCCGGATTCCATTCAAAGCGCTTAGAAAACCACTTCACAACAGCCTCTTTGTAATCCTCTCTCGGGTTTGTGTAACCAAATATTCCGTGTTCGACGGCCTTGTGCAAAGCGTCAAGAATCTGAGGTGCTGTTTTGAAATCCATATCGGCGACCCAAAGCGGAAGTATGTCCTTCGGATAGCCTCTTCTTTCCGCAAAATCATATTTCAGACAGCTTGTGTTATACCTGTCAATTACCGTATCAAAATCATATTTCGGCATATTATCCCTCCATAGCCTGCTTTAAATCATCAATTATATCCTGCGCATTTTCAAGATCTGCGGAGATGCGCACAAACGCAGATCGGTAATCATCATTGTAGTATTGCTCGGCGTTTCAATATATATTGCTTTCGTATCCGGTCTAACGACCTTTTCTATATTTTCAATATCCGATGTATCGGTATATGAAAAGTTCAGACCGTTTTTCTCACTGACAAGACTGTGCAGCCAAACAACACCGCCGTAAAGCTCCTCCGAATGCGATGCCTGATAATATTCCTCACCCCAACAGTAAATAAGTCTTCTGCGTTAAATTCCACTCACACTATTCTCTAATAGAAAGTAGACACTTTCTATTAGAGAAAGAAACTATTAATGCGTTTCCCAATTGCGCTATGGCGCAATTTACGTCTCATACAATCCCGACGCACCTACGGTGTTTTTTAAAAGTAGAAAGGTTACTTTTTAATAGGGATTAGTATAAACCAATAGTAGCTTAGATCTTTTACAAATTTGTATCGCGGGAGAGCATTTTTATTGATTCTGTAATTATGCGGTGTTGCCTTTAATCTTAAATTATGACCGCCTATCTTTGCATAAGCGGTCATAGCTTTTTATTGAATGGATTTTTTTAAATATGCTATTCTGCACAGGCACAAAATATTATAACGTTCATATAATGAATCAGAACGTATTATTTTTTGAAAAAGGAGAATATACATATGTCTGTTAAAAATTACGTTGTGAACTCTTTGGAGCTGCATTTGTTCTTTGGCCGGATAATGAAGGAACACGCATTTTTCTTAAAAGCAGGATTTACTCCTGCCAATGCGGCGTTCTCTCAAAGAGCGGAATTTTTCAAAACGGAGTTTGAAAATATACTAAGTCAAGCGATATCGCTCAGTAACGGAGTTGTAAGTTCAAAAGTGCTCAATTCAAATGAATTGGTCACAGATTTTACGGCTTTGGCTGAGAAGCAAACAGCTGGATTTACGGGTATATCAATAAACAAGGAGTTAACCCAAAGAGAGCTGCGTTTGAGAAGCGGCTGCGGCGAATGTAACATAAATGCAGCCAAGCAGCATCAGGTACACAGACTTAATCAAACAGCCTTACGTCTTCTCGACGGTTTGATTTCTTTTAAAGAGAATATTTTGAGAAATGTTCTGAACTGTAAAATGTTCACCATGAATTATCCTTTGCTGATTGAACATATTATCAGAGAGGCAAAGCTATACCGAAGTTACATCAGAACGCTTGAGGAGGACGGATTTTTATCTGAGGAATCCATGAAAAAGGTTGAGTGCTTCTGGAATCAAATAATGATGGAACACGCACTGTTTATACGCGGACTGCTTGATCCTACAGAAACGGAATTATTTAATGGAGCAAATGAATTTGCCAAGGAGTACGCTGTCTTACTTGAAGCCTGTCACAATACTCAAAGCAAGACTTTAACTGCCGATTCACTAAAGGAAACAATAAAATTCCGGGAGTTCAAAACAGCAGGAACTAAGGGGATTGAACAGTGTCAAATTCGTTCGTTGATTTTACCGCTTCTTGCAGATCATGTATTGCGTGAGGCGAATCATTATATACGATTATTAAATGAATGAAAGATTTAAAAATTCGCAATTATATATTGAAAGTAAAAACATTTTTAATATAATAACGGACAATCAGAAGACCGTCTGTTATTATATCGGTTCAATCCCAAATTTTGTGTAAAC
>CAMHNT010000299.1 GCA_946186535.1 uncultured Clostridia bacterium | reverse complement strand
AAGATTTTCCGACGCAGTATGAGCAAAATTATGCCAAAAAGATGTGCGTTAGCGTTAGTGTCAACACCCCCTAATTCAATCTGTTTCCGCAGTTGGTGCAGAAATTTGCAGCAGGATCAATGGCTGCTCCGCACTGAGTGCAGAATTTTGCATTCTGCGAATTTGGCGGCAGAGCGGCAGGCTGGATTTCTGCGGCAGTTATGGCGATTGGCTGCGGAATGTTTACGGCGTAGGGCGAATATGAACTGTTTCCGCAGTTGGTGCAGAAATTTGCGACAGGATCAATGGCTGCTCCGCACCGAGTACAGATTTTTGCAGGTTGAGAATTTGGCGGAAGAGCGGCAGGCTGAACTCTTGAGACCATTCCGTTAGGCGGCTGAGGAGTGGTTCCTGAGAAGGCAGAAGCCGAACCGTCCATTGCGTTTTGTGCTTTTTTTATCACGGGTGAAATCTTTCCGTAGAAGATTCCTTTCAGCTGTTCGGAAATCATCTCCTGAGCGGAAGGCATGCTGTTCGTATCGGGATAAAAATCCGCCGGAACTTCAAACAGTCTTTCATCGCATTTTGAAAGTGTTTCGGCTAATCCCGCCAGAATATCAAGAAAATACGGAATCATGTTCTCGGGATATTTCATTGGGATAAGAAGCCTTCTGTTCTCGTTTGAGCTGCTTATCGAAAGCTGATTGTTCATGTAGCTTATGACTGTGCTTTCGTCCAAGGAAACGGAGTTCTGTGTGTTTTTCGTTATGTAGAGTCCGCGCTTGTTCGTGAGAACAAAGTAGCTGCTCCAGCCGAAAAGGCTTGTCTGGAAAAACAGAACGGGTCGTTCGTATTTTATCAGAGTCGGATAATATTTTTTTAGTCCGTTAAAGTTCCAGTATCTGAATCTGTCCTTGTATTCCTGAGTTATCTCGCTGCTGCGTATTATTTTTTCGACCTCAGCCCATGGCTCTCTGCTTTCAAGAAGTTGTTTTCTCCATGTCTGAAGCTGTATGTTGTGGTTTAATAAAGGCTCAAGCTCCATGAGGACATGATCCGGAGAGGTTCTGAAAGCCTTTGAAGAGAAGTTTGCGGCGAGAAGATAGCTTTTGATTCTTGAAATATCGTTCGGATTGAGAAGGTCGTATTGATGAAAGTCAATGCTGCGAATCATATTGTCAAGAAGGTCATAGTCGTTTCTGACATTCTGAGCTTCTTCCCTTGTTTCGTACAGCCTTCCCCGAACGGTTCTTTCAAATATATCTATTTCATTTAATCTTTTCTGTAATTGATTTTCCTTTTCTGTTTCGGGGTAATATTCAAGAAACTGTTTTTGTTCTTTTATAATATCAAGAAGATTTTTTATTTCCGCCTCGCTGTTCATATTTATCTGAGGCAGTGAATTCAGAAATTCAGTGAGAAGCTCTTTTTTGAATTTTAGTATATTCTTTTCTATATCAATATTAAAAAATTCTGCAAGCGAAGTTACCGTGCCGCCCACGTCACCGTAATAACGTAATATATATTTGTAGAGAGGAATTTCGAACGGGAAAGCTATGAGCGTCTCCAGCGTTGTTCTTTTCGGGTCTGACGCTTTGTTGGTTTCAAGCAGATCCAGCTTTTCGAGAAAATTCCGGTAATCATCCATGTTGCTGTATTTAGGATTCAGATTCAGTTCCAGTCCCTCCGAGGTGCATGCTATTAACTCAAGGATAACGAACTCGCACAGAGGTCGTATAGTACGGAAGCTGTTGGGGTTGTTCAGATATTGTATTCTCCAGTTCACTTCTTTTTTGGCGAACCGAAGTAATTCCGAATGGTTTACTCTCGAATTTTCAAAGACAGCGTCTATATCTCCGAAGAAGTTTTTCAATTCTTCAAATTCGTCGTTAAAGGATTTACCGGTATAAAAGCTGTAAAGATATAAATTAAGGCGTTTGTAATCCTCTTCTGTCCATTCCTTGTCCTGAAGAAATTCTCTGAAGGTTTTTGAGCCGTGATAATTCTTGTATTTGTCCGCATAATATTTCCGCTCAAACCGCTTTATGTGTTCGGTCACATCGATAGGTGTTAAACCGTATTCATCGGTTTCAAAGATATTTTTAAGGAAACCGTGTCCTCCTACTTCAAAAAGCATCTGTATGATTCCGATATATGTAAGAGGACTCTGATAATCTTTGGTGGAACGATAGCCTACAATACTTTTGCTTATTTCAAGTGCGGCGCCAACAGGATCGGCGTCGGCTCCTCTTGCATTCAGAGCGTTTCTGTATGATTCAAGTTTCCATCTGCTCAGGGCGTCAAGGTCGGTGGCTACAGCCTCAAAATAGGGAGCTATTGCACTGTCGGCAGCGTCGTGATATGCTCTGTACATAATTCCGAAAATACGATCTTCTTCATTGAAGCTTATTTCGGAATTCTCAAATCTGACAGTTATATTGTTCTGAGTCATAATACATTCCTCCTTCCTTGTTTCAGAATAAATCCCGGTTTAAAAAAATTTGTGATTTTTTTATTAATTTTTGTGTTCTGAAAGCGAGTTATCACAATGCTTGAGCAAAAGCTATAATTCACAAAATAAATTATTGCAATTTATGTTGAAAATAGTTATAATTTGTATTAAGTATAAATGATTGCGTTATTTTATGCGACCACTTTGAGT
>CAMHNT010000298.1 GCA_946186535.1 uncultured Clostridia bacterium | reverse complement strand
CGTGACCGATTTCACGTCTGCCCGGACCTCTGCTCGGCTTTGTTTCGCCTACGGAGTAGCTCGGGAAGTTGTAGTGATGAATATATCTCTTCTCTTCCTCGTCGTCGATACCGTCAAGAATCTGCTTGTCGGAAACCGGACCGAGTGTTGTAATTGTAAGAACCTGAGTCTGACCTCTTGTGAAAAGACCCGAACCGTGTACTCTCGGAAGAATACCGACCTCGGACGCAAGCGGTCTGATATCGTCCATGCCACGACCATCAACACGTTTCTGCTCGTCGAGAAGCCAGCGGCGAACGATAAATTTCTGAGTCTTGTAGAGACAGTCGTCGATCTGAGCTTCCATCTCAGGATATATCTCGTCAAACTTCTCATGAACAGCCTCGTAGATAGGCTTAAGACGCTCGTCACGTACAGTCTTGTCGTCTGTGTCGAGAGCGACCTTTACGTCCTCTTCGCAGAACGCTTTGATAGCCTCAAACATATCATGATCCGGCTCGTTGCTTGGATAGGAGAACTTCTCCTTGCCGATCTCTGCCTGAATACCCTTAATGAACTCGATGATCTTCTGGTTGGCCTCGTGACCTGCCATAATACCGTTGTACATAACTTCATCGGATACGCAGTCTGCGCCTGCTTCGATCATAGCGATTCTGCTGTCCGTTGAAGCTACAGTCACAGCCATTTTGCTTACTGCACGCTGAGCCTTGTTAGGATTGATAACATACTCGCCGTCAATGTAGCCTACGGAAACACTGCTTACGGGTCCGTTCCACGGAACATCTGAAATAGAAAGAGCAATTGACGTACCTACCATTGCCGTAATCTCGGGCGAACAGTCGGGGTCTACAGCCATAACAGTCGCAACAACAGAGCAGTCGTTTCTCATATCCTTCGGGAACAGAGGTCTGATTGGTCTGTCGATAACTCTTGAAACGAGAATAGCCTTCTCGGAAGGTCTTCCCTCTCTCTTAAGGTAAGAACCCGGAATCTTTCCTACTGCATAGAGCTTCTCTTCATAATCAACAGAAAGCGGGAAAAAGTCGACGCCGTCTCTCGGCTTTGCCGCAGCAGTAACCGCTACCTGAACTACTGTTTCGCCGTAGCGAACAAGACAGGAGCCGTTTGCAAGCTGAGCCATTTTACCTGTTTCAACAACAAGCGGACGTCCTGCAAACTCTGTTTCAAATACTCTGAATTTGTCAAATGTCTTAATTGAATTTGCCATTTTAAAATAATCCTTCCTTATATTTATGGGCACTCGGAATTTAGCAATAAAATATATATTCGGCAGAAATTCCCGGCAAAATATATATTTTACCGCTAAATATAACCTATGCCCTGATATTTTAAAAGTACATCAAGCACTTAAAAATAACACTTGTGGGGACAGACGAAAAACATCTGTCCCCCATTTTTAAATTATTTACGAATACCAAGTCTTGCGATGATTGAACGATATCTCTCAATGTCAACCTTAATAAGATAGTTAAGAAGATTTCTTCTTTTACCAACCATCTTAAGAAGACCGCGGCGTGAGTGATGATCCTTCTTGTGAGTCTTGAGGTGCTCTGTAAGATCATTGATTCTCTTTGTGAGAACGGCGATCTGTACTTCAGGAGAACCTGTGTCACCCTCGTGAGTTGCGTATTCTGCCATAATAGCAGTCTTTTCTGCCTTTGTCATAGTGTTTTTCCACCTATCTGAAATAAAATTTACCCGATTTACGGAACATTCACAGTTCGTGGTTAGGTGAATGCCTGATTTTCAGGCTTAGTCCGCCGACCGTGAAAGGGGCATCACCGACGCTCAGATCCACTGAAGATAAATACAAAATGCACAAATCACTCATGAACACAAGCGTGATGTTATTATAACACATCACATTTAATTTGTAAAGAAAAAAACAAAATTTTCAAAAAAATTTCGTTCTATTTTAGTTTCAGCTTCTATGTTTTTTCTTTTTCATAGACATAATGATATCCATGACTTCCTGTTTCTGAGAACTTGAAAGAGAACGGAAATTCACCAGAAGATCCTGTTCATTCTTCGGAAGAGTATACATTTTTTCTCTTTCCATCCACGAATTGTCGGAAAGAGTTGTGAAATGCTCGTCCTCTTCATTTTCGTCAAAATCCGTATCGCCTACTGCGTCCATGAAAATAGTGTAGTTCACGTTAAAGATTTTTGCAAGTTTTATGATCATTGAACCGCTGGGGTGAGTCGTTCCGGTTTCGTAGTAAGCGTAGGTTGAACGCTCAACATTCAAAGCATCCGCAACCTGTTTCTGGGTCAGACCCGAATTCTCTCTGCACTGGCGCAGCACCAGTGAAAATTTGCTATTATTCATTTTCTTTTTCTCCGATAGCATTTTTTATTTAATAATACCTACAAATACGACGCAAATGACAATTTAACGGATTTTCATCACTGAAAATGCACAGATAAAACACAATTCAGCAAAAACATAAAGCAGGAAAACCACCTTTTCAAGCTGAACAAAACAATTTTTTTAATTATCATTTCCGGAATCATAACAAATTTTCATCAAAAACAAATATCTTCCGTTCATTTTACAGAACATATATTTAAGAAGCGGTATTCGTAAATTTTAACTATTTCAGATATCGTTTTCAATAAACAAAATATATCAGA
>CAMHNT010000297.1 GCA_946186535.1 uncultured Clostridia bacterium | reverse complement strand
TGGTCTAAGGGAGATTCTCTTAATATAGAATTTAACCCCGATAATTCTAATGTATTCAAGATTGCCGCAGAACCAAAGGATAATGATGTTATTTTTACTTTAACGGGAGCAAAGGCAGGAGAGGAAAGCTGCGTTGTTAATATTACCGATGAAGAAGGCAATACGTTGCAGCTTCAAATTAAGGTGAATGTAGAGAACGGCTGGAAACCTTTTATCACAGCAGGCGTTATTGTTATATGCGTAATTATTTTTGGTGTTGTTTTGTATATGCTGCTGCGTTCCAAGCTTAAAGGTAAGTATATTACAGTAAGTGTTACCATTCCTACAGGCATGGGCATATCGACTCCCGCAAGACAGGATATACAGCTGCCTCGTAAACATTCGGCAACTCTGTTGGAGATAATGAAAATGTCACAAAATTCTTATGCCAACGAGGCACTTAAAGATGCAATAGATAAAATGGAACTTCGAGGTGAAATGAAGCGTATTAAGCTTGTTGCAAAAGGCAAACATAAGTTTGATGTTGTTATGAATGCAACAAACAACACCCCCGCTATAGTCAACAGCGAAGAGGTCAACAGCAAGCGTGCGTTCAGATTGGGAAAGAACGAATCGGATACATTTGATCTTCGCTGCGAGAATAACGGTCATTTGATAATCAGGTATTTACAGTAAACTATTATAATATTGTCTGCTCCTGCTTTTTATCGGGAGCAGACAGAAAATATAAGAAAATTTTACAGGAGATGATTTTATGGACGAAAATTTTGAAAATCTGCATAATGCGTTCGAGCTGAGCAGATCGGGAGGCATTTACTTTGAGGGAGAGAGAGTAAAGAGCTTTTCAAAACACATGTATCTTTTTGTTGGTCTGGGCGGAACAGGAACAGATGAACTCATTCGTGTTAAGAATCAGGTTCATAACAGAATGCAGCTCCCTCATAAAAACGGAAGTATTGCACCTACCTCCGATGTGCCGCAGAATATGGCTTTCCTCGCTTTGGATACAAACATAGGCGTGAAGAATGCTCATTACGGCAACACAAGATTTGCTGCCGACGGCTCTGAAACGCTTGCAATAGGTGCATCGCAAACTACTTCGTGGCAGGTTATTCTCGATGAGATTAAAGACGACAAAAGAGCCGGTATGGAGTATGCTCAGTGGATTGATTTAAAGGCTAAGGCTACAGGAGGCTCGGACGGAGCAGGCGGTAAACGTATGGTGGGAAGAGTAGGTGTTTATCATAACTATTCCAAAATACGCAGTGCTGTTGACAGAATCTTGACCGAGCTGTCACAAAATAATACTAATGCGACAAAATTAAAAATTTTTGTATTTACAGGTATTTCGGGAGGAACAGGATCGGGTTCGTTTATAGATATAGGTTATATTTTGCGAGAGGTTGGAAACAGTCATAATCCCGGTTGTGATGTATACGGATATATGTTTCTTCCCGATGTCAATATGTTGAAAGGCGGACAAGAAGATCTTTTAAAGGCTACTGCTTTTGGCGCGCTTAAGGAGCTGGATTACCTTTCTGAAAACGGAGAGATAAGAGGACGCAATTTTGTACAGAAATATGATAACACAAGCAGTCCTGTAAACGGAACATCACCGTACAGTTATGTACATTTGATAAATGCTACCGATGATAACGGCGGCGCGCATACACATGATGACCTTATGAATTCGGTTGCTGAAAGTGTATTTTCTTTTGTGGCCGACGAGCCTAATCTTGGTGAGGCAACAGAGCCGGGCTTTCAAGAACTTTATGATAACATCAGCGCTAATTTCGGAGTTTGTGCGGCAGCATCTCGTTTTCCTGCTTATGACAGATACATATCTATAGGAGCGGAATTAAAGAAAATTCCCTATATGGAAATTAATACGCTTGTAGCCTGCCGTATGTTTGAAAATCTTAGTGAAACCGTATTTGCAAATGAAGTTACTGCGGATAAATTTGACGATGATTCGGATCAGCTTGGTGTCGGTTCGGAAATTGGTGGAATTGAGAATGCGCTTACGGCTATTTTAGAGTCAAATCGACCTCCGATGAGATCGCTTACAACAAAAGATTTTGATTACAGCAGTATTTGGGAAAATCGAGATCTTGCGTATGACAGAGCGTATAAAGATTGGGGTGACTACCAGCGGGCAGTGTCCGATGCTTATGGCTCTTCAAAGGAACAGTTGGAGGGCAGGCTTAAAAAGTATTTGAAGAATTCATTTACAGATCCGGAAAGAGGTCCGTTTTATCTTGCTCATATTGTAAAGGGCGATGATGAACGTACTTTGCTCAGTCGTTTCAAAGAGGCTCAACAGAGGTTTACAGCTTTATGCACACAGCAGATTGCGGAAAGAAAAAGACTTGAAGACAAAATGAGGGATATTCGCATACAGTATGAAGAGCCTACTACATGGCAATTGGTGCATATTGGCAAAAGGGCAATGGCTAACGAATATTTGACTGTATTGAAAGCTTGGCGTGACAATCAGTGCGTGATAGATAAATACGATTATCTTTCTCAGCTTTGTGAATACCTCCTTGAGCTGTACACAAAGTATTATAACGAAATTCTCGAGCCTATGACCAAGTGCCTCACGGAGCTTGTCGGTATTTTTAAAAGCAATCTTGATTTCTTGAAAACAAAATATCTTGCTGATAAAAAGATT
>CAMHNT010000296.1 GCA_946186535.1 uncultured Clostridia bacterium | reverse complement strand
ATCAAGCAGATTCGGTGCAAAGCCGTCAGGCGGTCTTTGTGCGGTGTTGCCTTAATATAACCGCTTTGAACAAAACACATTCAAAGCGGTCAGAAAATCAATCAGTATCAAGCTTGAGAACCGCCATAAATGCCTCCTGCGGTACTTCAACCGAACCGAGCTGACGCATTCTCTTTTTGCCCTCTTTCTGCTTCTCAAGAAGCTTCTTCTTTCTCGTGATATCACCGCCGTAGCACTTTGCCAGAACGTCCTTGCGAAGCGCTTTAACCGTTTCTCTTGCGATGATCTTTCCTCCGATGCATGCCTGGATCGGAACCTCAAAAAGCTGACGTGGAATTTTCTCCTTCAGCTTCTCTGCCATTTTTCTGGCTCTCGGATATGCCTTGTCTGCATGTATAATGAACGAAAGTGCGTCGACAACATCTCCGTTAAGCATAATATCAAGCTTAACAAGCTTGCTCTCGGCGTAGCCCTTCAATTCATAGTCGAACGAAGCATATCCCCTCGTCTTTGATTTTAATGTATCAAAGAAGTCATATATTATTTCGGCAAGAGGAAGCTCATAATGTATATCAACTCTGTCGGAATCGATATATGTCATATCCTTGAAAACTCCTCGCCTGTCCTGGCACAGTTCCATAATATTTCCTACGTACTCACTCGGTGCATAGATATGTGCATTTGTCATCGGCTCTTCCGCCTTTGCGATAACCGCAGGATCAGGGTAGTTTGTCGGGTTGTCGATCATGACAACAGAGCCGTCTGTCTTGGTGATCCTGTAAATAACGGACGGAGCTGTCGTAACGAGATCGAGATTGTACTCACGTTCCAGCCGCTCCTGTATGATCTCCATGTGAAGAAGTCCCAGGAATCCGCATCTGAATCCGAATCCCAATGCAATTGAAGTTTCCGGTTCAAACGAAAGCGAAGCGTCGTTGAGCTGTAACTTATCGAGAGCATCACGCAGATCAGTGTATCTCGCACCGTCCGCAGGATAAATACCGCAGTATACCATAGGCTGGGCAGGTCTGTATCCCGGAAGAGCCTCATCGGCACGGTTCTTGCTAAGAGTTACCGTATCGCCGACCTGTGCGTCACGGACCTGCTTGATTGAAGCCGCAATATAGCCAACCTCGCCGGCATAAATTGCCCCCACAGGGTCAAGTGAAGTCGCACGGAGATAGCCGCACTCGACAACAGTAAACTTACTGCCGTTTGCCATAAGCTCTATTTCATCACCGACATGAACCTGACCATCGATAAGCCTTACATAAATAATAACGCCCTTATAGCTGTCATAATATGAATCAAAAATTAAGGCTTTAAGAGGTCTATTCTCATCTGCCGAAGGTGCGGGAATATCGGAAACTATTTTCTCCATAACGGCATGGATATTCAATCCGACCTTTGCGGAAATCTGGGGCGCGTCCTCGGCAGGAATACCGATAACATCCTCGATCTCCGTGATAACCCTCTGAGGATCGGCACTCGGCAAATCTATTTTGTTTATTACCGGAACTATTTCCAGACCGCCGTCAACCGCAAGATATGTATTAGCGAGAGTCTGAGCCTCGATTCCCTGTGACGCGTCAACAACAAGCACCGCACCCTCGCAAGCCGCAAGAGAACGGGATACTTCATAGTTAAAGTCAACGTGGCCGGGAGTATCAATAAGATTAAAAACATACTCCTTGCCGTTGTCCGCCATATAGTTAAGCGTAACGGCATGAGCCTTTATCGTGATACCACGCTCACGCTCAAGCTCCATATTATCAAGAAGCTGATCCTCCATATCACGGAGCGCAACCGATTTTGTCTGCTCAAGAATTCTGTCGGCAAGCGTACTTTTGCCGTGGTCGATATGAGCAATTATACTGAAATTTCTGATTTGTTCTTTTGGAAAGGACATTTTTTCACCTACTGTTTTTTATTCAATTCAATGTAATAAATTTTTCTAAAATAAATTAATCATAACTATATTTATTATACCACATTAAAAATCGATAGTCCATAACTTAGAAATGCGTTTTCAAAAATATTAAAAGTCTTCGTTCATTCTATTAACGGATTTTTCAGTCTCAAACCCCTGAGGGTATCTCTTTTTGAGTTTCTCGATATTCGCTTCAAAAATATCAGACAGACTCAAGTCGAGAGCCGTTGCCGTTTCAGCTAAGTACCACGCAATATCACCAAACTCTTTTGCGAGATGTTCTCTGTCAAGCTCATGTCCCTGTGCAAGCCATTTTTTCACTATATCAATAGCCTCGCCCGACTCTCCGCACAAGCCCATAACGCCGTTAATAAGTATATCCTTTTTATCGAGTTCTGGATTTAATGTAGTCATTGCCAACTTTTGATATTCGTCTATTCTCATATCGACTTCCTCATATGTTTAATATTCATAATAGTAGTAAAAAAACCGAGTAACATTGAAGCTACTCGGTTTAAGTTGAATAATTTAAAATGCTGATTAGCAGAAGTAAACGTCCATCTTACCTTCGATAGTGTCGTTAACTACATAGTAAGCAGCCTGATCCTCGGGCTTGAGATAAACCTTAACGGATTTAACCTCTTCGTTGTTGCCCTCAGCAGCGAATGTCTTCTTAACATTCTCAACAACCTCATCGATTGAAACCTGAACGCCGGAAAACTCAACGAAAACCTCTGCCTTAGC
>CAMHNT010000295.1 GCA_946186535.1 uncultured Clostridia bacterium | reverse complement strand
AATTAGAAAGCATTATTATATCTAAGGAATAAAGATCAGCCCAATCGGACTTGAGATGTCTGATTGGGTTGATTTTTTGTTAAACTATGATGCGATTATTATTTAGTGAGACTAAATAATAATTCGTTTAAATATAATAAAATAAATGATTGTTAGGAAACAGCCGAGGACGGCTTCGAAATCATCTCCGAAGGCACGACAGGCACAATCGCAGCCGACGAAACTAAGACAGCATCCTTCACGAACACTAAAAAATATACCGACAACAACACGTACTTCAAGCTAAAAAAGACAGTGACAGGAAACTTCAAGAACAATTCCGAAAAGTTTTCGTTCATGGTCAGCTTCGAGAGATTGAGAAGCGGCGATAAATATTCGGTTTCAGATTCAAACGGCGAGACAATCAAAACATTCAAAGCCGATAAAATTTTCGCTCAAGCCTTTTCAAAGGTTTGAGCGAAACATCTTTAATATTAATCAAAAATCCATTATAATTTCCCTCGCGACATCTTCTGATATAGGTGTTGCGAAAACATTTTCTCCGAACTGAACAACATCTCCGATGCCGTTCTGAAGAACAAATCTAAGATGCCCGTTTCTAACCTTTTTGTCGGTATAAAGCTTTTTAACAAGAGCCTCACGGTCAATATAGTCAGGAATCGAAGTAGGAAGATTCGCCTTATTAAGCAGTGCAATAACCGAATTCATTTCATCTTCCGTCACATATCCGAGCTTGTTCGAAAGCTTTACCTCGGCAACTAAACCGATAGAAACCGCCTCGCCGTGAAGAAGTCTGTAATCACTCACAGTTTCAATCGCACGTCCGACTGTGTGACCAAGATTCAAAACCTCACGAAGTCCGCTTTCACGCTCATCCTTCATGACAACATCGTACTTAATGCGGCAGTTCTTTTCTGCGATATACTCGCACGCTTCACTGTCAATGCTGTAAATTTTGTCCATATTCTCATTAAGATAGTCGAAAAGTTCTCTATCCGCTAAGCAGGCATGCTTGATTGTTTCCGCCATTCCGCTGTAAAGCTGACGTGGGGGAAGGGTCTTCCATGCAGCAATGTCTATGTAGACTTTTTCGGGCTGGTTGAATATGCCGATGAGGTTTGTTGCAAGCGGAGTGTCAACGGCAGTTTTTCCTCCTACCGACGCGTCTGCTGCTGCAAGCAGAGTAGTTGCAAAATTAATAAACGGAACTCCCCGTCCGTAGGTTCCTGCGACAAATCCGCCGAGATCTGTTACAACGCCGCCTCCGACTGCTATAATGCAGCAGTCTCTGCGATAGCCTTTGGAAAGCATTGAATCCTCAACGAATTCCTTTGTTTCTCTTGTTTTGCTTTTTTCTCCCTCAGGGAAAGAAAAAACATCGACAGTATAGCCCTCAGCCGACAGCATTCCGGCAATCGGGTCGGCATACAGCTCCTTAACGATACTGTCGGTTATAACAGCGAATTTTTTTATATTACCCACCAAACCGTTTTTTATATCTTTTACAAGCTTGGCAGAAAGCTCAAATCCAACTTCTATGTCATAGCTGTCATCGACAACTCTCTTAAGTTCAACGTTAAATGTACTCATAGAAATCCTCCAACATAAAATTCATCATATACTATTATAATGCAAAAACGAAAAAAAGAAAAGAGCAAATCGGTGAATAGTGTCATTTTCTGAAAATAATTTCTTTCTGAAGTTCTTTCATGTGCTTGTCATAAATAACCCAGTCCGGCATAAATTCAGTCAACTGTGCATAAAAAGCTTTCGAATGATCTGCATGAAGAAAATGCGTGAATTCATGACAGATTACAGCTTCTATACATTTCACGGGAAGCTGCACAAGATGAGTGCTGAAGGTTAAAACAGATCTCTGCGGCCGGCAGTTTCCCCAACATGAAACCATTTTCCTGAATCTGATTTCCTTCGGAAAAGATATACCCTTTCGAGCAAATCTTGGATATAAATCACCGCACATTTTTGTCACAAGTATTCTGCACTGATTTTTCAAAAAATCATCAATAACACGCTGTTTCAATTCAAAATCATCAGCATCTGAAACGAGCAGAATAATCTCATTTCCGTTTATTTCAACCACATTTCGAGTTGAAGGAACAATCTGCAAATATTTTTTTTCGCCGAGAAAATATATGTATTCTCCGTTGACGAGCTTTTTCGGCTTTGGCATATTCTTCGAAAGCTCGCTCTGTTTATCAATAGCTTTAATAATAAAATCGGAATTGTTTCTCATGAAAGCTTCAATTGAGGATATGCCTGTGCTGTTCGGAGCAGAAATCCGAACACCGTTCTTAATACTTATCGAAAGATTGATACGTTTTATTTTCTTGAATTGAAGTTCGTATTCAACCGTTCTACCGTTGAGTACAATCGTTCTTTTGCTTTTCTGCTGAGCCTGGCTTTTATTATTATCGAATTTAGCGTCTGTTTTGAATCTGTCTATGGCATTCAGAATTTTGCTGCTGTTTGATTTTAAGTATTCTTCAATTGATTTTATGTCAACATACTCAGGCGCAGAAACGTAAAGTCCTTTTTCCGGTGTAATTCTGACATTTACATTTTTAACTTTTTTTATTTCATTTATTTGATTTTGTAATATCAAAAAGCAATCATCTCTTGATAAAAAAGAAGTAAATATATGTGTAACTTTTTCTGT
>CAMHNT010000294.1 GCA_946186535.1 uncultured Clostridia bacterium | reverse complement strand
TTGACTTGGTAAAACTAATGCTTAAATTATTGTTGATAAATATATTATACGAGGGGGTGATGAGCATGAATAAAGTCTGTCTGTATTTGAAAAACAGTGAATTTCTGGCTTCGCTCACCGCCTTACATATCTGGGGAGAGGAAACGGGCTTTGAAATACGAGCCGTGTGCAGCGATTATGATAGCGTTAAACAACTTACGGATAATGGCACATTCGATTTGCTGATTGTTGAGAGTGAGCTTGTTGATGGCGGCAATTATCGTGAATTCCTGTTACTGAAATCGTCCGAAAGTGTTGCGCACATCGCTCTTTGCGGCGAAAATGCAGATTTTGAATCGGCGCGCAAGGGACTTATGATCGGAGCTGAGGAATATTTTGTGCTGCCGTTTGACAAAAAGCTGTTCATTGATTTCTTTGACGGACTGAACGAAAATAAAGGCACATCGACGATAAACCTGCAATCACAGACAAAGGGGTATTCGCAAAAACTGTTCAGCTTGTTCATTGATCACGGAGACGTCAGGACCTATGCCGGCAGCCTTGAAAAAACAGGTGAAGCTTCCGCAATTTTTGACGATACCATCGGTAAGCTTTTCGAGAAATACGAGTGGCTCGATATGTACCTCAACGAAATGGATTTTCGCAGCGAAAGATTTTTTGAAAGCGGCGAACAGGCGGGCAAGCTTTTGTATCTGTATGATACATTTTCCTCGCTCTATCCCGTCCACAACGAGGTGCTGAGGGAACTGATAGAATACGTTCTGTACAATCCCGAAAGCGATCTCAGACAAAAGGTCTTGTCGGAGGAAATGCACATAAACAAATCGTACTTAAGCACCGTATTTACCGCGCAGACCGGTGTCCGCTTTGTCGATTACATCTCAAATGTCCGCCTTTTTCGTGCGGCATGGCTTCTGAAAAATACCGAGATGAGAATAAACGAGATAGCACTTCGCATCGAATATAAGGACGTAGCGTATTTTTCAAAGCTCTTTAAAAGAAGATTCGGCTGCTCGCCCTCGGAATATCGTTTGCCCGACAGTTATCATTTTGAAATATGAGGTGGTATTTTGAGCTGGATCTACAAACAGCCGGTAGAAATAATCTTTGGTATCGGAGAGCTGACTTCTCTTCCCGAAAGACTTTCATCAGCCAAAAAGCCTTTGATCGTTACAAACAGTTTTTTTCTCGAAAACGAGAATGTAAAAGCAATTATCAGTGAACTGAACGCCGAGGTATATACGAATGTATCCGAAAATCCCGATGTTACAGAGGTTAACAGGTGCAGCCGTTTCATTAAGGAAACCGGAAGCGATGTGATCGTTGCAATCGGAGGCGGCAGCGTTATTGATCTTGCAAAGGCGGCGTCTGTAAGGGCAGACGATATCCGTTTGTATCATGGTACGGGCATATCTGTGCCTACAGATAAAAAGGTACGGCTTGTCTCAGTCCCGACAACTGCAGGTACAGGCAGCGAGGTAACGTGTATTTCGGTGCTAAGCGACCGTGAATCAGGAAAAAAATGCCCGATCGTATCGGACGGTTTCTATCCCGAGCTTGCTGTGATCGACCCGAAACTTACCGTATCAATGCCGCCTTACGTTACTGCAAGCACAGGCATAGATGTGCTTTGCCATGTGATATCCTCTTGCAGAGCGACGCAGTCTGTGATCTTCTTTGAGATGAACTGCTCATAATCCTCGGTGGAAAGCTCTCCTTTACGAAGCGCAGTTCGAGCTGCCTTAACATCTGCGGTCTGAGGGAAGGAGCCGATAGTTGTTGTAGGGAAGAGAGGAAGCTTAAAGCGCGCCTTTTGTACTTTCTCACGCTCCTCAAATGTCGGAAGTCTGATGAAGTCTCTGTCTGTAAGCGCCGCTGTTCTTTCTTTGACAGCAGAGTCGCTGCCTATTCTCGGTTCGCTGTGAAGAGCAGCATTATCTTTGTATTCGGCTGTCTCATTTGGAGAATGGGAACTGCGGATAGTTCTGAGCTGTGCAAGCTCTTCGAGCTTTTCCTCGGCAAAAGCAAAGTGCTTTTTATAGCTCTCGGGCAGCTTTACCCTGTTTGAAAGTGTGCAGGGAACGTGCAGAAGTGAGCAGGATGTGTTCAGCACAATGTGTTCGGCGTATTTTTTTATTTAATTAATAACAGAAACGGTGTCAGCATAATTGTTTCTCCAGATGTTTTTGCCGTTCACAACACCTGCAAAAAGTACATTATCCTTCGGGAAGCCGTTTGATTTTATAAGCTCAAGCGTTCTTTTGCCCTCCGTAAAGTCAAGTCCCACGCCGTCAAAATCCAATTTGCAGATATCGTTATAGCAGTCACGCACATCGCCGAAATACGTTTGAACAAGTACCTTAAAGCCCCTTTTGTCAGTAAGAATTTTTTCGTACAATGCAGTAAACAGCTTGATGTCCTCGTCCGTCATGTCCGTAACAAACGACGGTTCGTCAAATTGTATCCATTCTGCGCCAAGCTCGCTGAATCTGTTCAGCAATTCGGAATATGCAGTGGCAGCAGCTTCAATGAAATCAACAGCACGTTTTTTTCCTGTGTATCTCGCAAGCTTCAGAAACGTGTATGCTCCGATAACGACGGGCTTTGTTACAACGCCGCTTTCAAGAGCTTCTTGGAACGGCTCATACGGTTTTGTACCCACGAGCTTAATAATTGTGCTGTCGTCTATCTCTGGCACCATGTAGTGG
>CAMHNT010000293.1 GCA_946186535.1 uncultured Clostridia bacterium | reverse complement strand
CTTCGAATTCCATCATATAATCCACCTCTTGTAGTAATATTATTATAAAATTCATGAAATGATTCCGAATTATTGCTTTAAGTGTTACAACTAAATTATATCAAAAAACACAGAAAAATACAAGAGTGTTTGGAAAATTTGTGTTAATTTAGCAAGAGCTTTATTATTATTTCAGTTGCAAGAAAAGTTTTGCAGAAAAAACTTCGATATTGACAAAGCAGAATTTATAGTATATACTTACTAATATAATAGGCTTAATATGTAATTAATGCGAAATAAGAGGGGAAAAGAATGCTTAATCAATTTTCAAGAACTCAGCTTCTTTATGGTAAGGAGGCTATGGATAAGCTTGCAAATTCACGTGTTGCCGTTTTCGGAATCGGAGGAGTGGGCGGATTTACCGTTGAAGCTCTGGTGAGAAGCGGCGTTGGCGCTGTCGACCTGATAGACGACGACAAGGTATGTCTGACAAATATCAACAGACAGCTTTTTGCGACGAGAAAAACCGTGGGTAAATATAAGGTTGACGTTGCCGAAGAGAGAATGCTGGAAATAAATCCGAACGTTAAAATCAAAACCTACAAAACCTTTTACACTCCGAAAACTTCTTCGGAATTTGATTTCAGCGATTATGATTATGTGGTTGACGCTATCGACAGTGTTACCGGAAAAATAGAGCTTGTGATGAAAGCAAATGAATGCGGAACTCCGATAATCAGCTCAATGGGCGCAGGCAATAAGATCGATCCGTCAAAATTCGAGGTTTCGGATATCTACAAAACCTCGGTATGTCCGCTTGCCAGAGTTATGAGATATGAACTCAGAAAACGCGGCATCAAGAAATTGAAGGTGGTTTATTCAAAAGAAAAGCCGATAACTCCGATTGACGATATGACTATCAGCTGCCGCACAAACTGCATCTGTCCTCCGGGAACGGCGAGAAAGTGTACCGAGCGCAGACAGGTTCCCGGAAGCACCGCATTTGTTCCGTCGGTTGTCGGATTAATTATTGCCGGAGAGATTATAAACGACCTGACAGGAATCAAACGATAACCTCAGAAAAGATAATATTAAAAAAGTAAAGCCGCCGTACCGGAATATTTTCGATACGGTGGCTTTTGGTTAATTTGATTTGTTCTTGTTTTTTGGCTTTACGATAAGTCCGATAAAAAGAAAAATAATTCCCACTGCGATACAAATGACAGATAATTCCAGATTGATCCAATCATCTTTAAATGCGACGCTGAAGTTATATCCGATTTCCAGAACAGATCCTTCTAAAATAGAATTGATAATTGTATTTATAGACGATAGAAACATTCCAAAGAAAATAAGTGCTCCACCCGTTCTCATCAATCCGTTCACTCTCCAGTACCTTACTATCAAAAAGAACAGCCATGCAGAAACTACGCAAACAGTTGTTATTGAAAGAGCTTTAAAGAGGAAGTTCGTAGTTTTTATGAAAATTGCAACCGAAAAAATCAGGGAGTAAAGCAAAATTGTGTCTGTTGTAAAAACCAGAAGTCCCTTGTTTCTTTTCCAGAATGAATGTTCCGGAAAATATTTTTTTGCTATAATGGGAAGAATTACCGTTGAAGCTCCGAGAAGAACGGATATTGCTGCTATGAAAAACCATTTTCCTCCCGTATAAATACAGCACGTTGCGAGGAGAAGCATTAAGCTTCCGAGAAATGTTCCAGATGTCCACAGGAGCTTTTTGCTTTCAACGACAAGCGGTACAACAGTAAGTGAAGCCGTAACCAGAAGGGAAGTAAGTACAATAAAAAACCAGTTGAGCGCATGACCTGTGGCAAGGTTAACTATAAGACACACTATCACGGGTATCATCAATACGCCGGCGGTTATAACACCAACGGTGAATGTTTTTCTTTTCGCCGCCTTGAAATGACGCCCGAGGATATTTTCTTTTTCATCAATGAGATTATCCTCAAAAGCATTTTTTCTCAGACTCTTCAGTGTTTCCAAGCATTTTTCACATTCCTCCAGATGTTCTTCAACAAAAGTTCTGCTGGAATCGCTGCAGACTTCATCGACATAAAGAGGTAAAATATCCTGTACAATATCACAAATATTTTTCATTCGTCATCAATCCTTTCCTGAATCTTCAATCTCGCACGGTGATAGGTCACTCTTGCCCAGTTTTCTGTTTTCCCGAAAATCTGGCCTATTGTCTTAAACGGAAGCTCACCGAAAACACGAAGGTGAAAAACCTCCTTGTACGGCTCTTCAAGGCTGTGGAGAACGCAGTGAATTCTGTATGCGGAGTCTGAGTTTTCAAAATTGATTTCTATATTGTCCTCATTATAAGGCTCGTCTGTCTGTTCTAATGGCACAACCTTTTTCTGTTTTCTCAGCTCATCGATATACAGATTCTTAGCGATAGCGCAAAGCCACGTCAGTTCGTTTGAACCATTCCGAAAAGATTTTTCTTTTGAAACGGCTCTGACAAAAGCGTTCTGAGTAACCTCTTCGGCAATGCTTTGATTTTTCGCAAGCGTCATTACAAAAGAGTAGACCTGCATATAATACACTTCATAAAGCTTTTCAAAATCCATTAAATAACAATCACCTCAGCTTTCATAGATTAGACGTTCGGAAAAGGATTTCGTTACAGTAATTTTTGATTTTTTTCAAAAATTTTTTACAGCCTATAATTGAGCAAATTAAAAAATTGAACAAAAAAGTTTGAAAGAGGACTGTTA
>CAMHNT010000292.1 GCA_946186535.1 uncultured Clostridia bacterium | reverse complement strand
TGCAAATGCCCTTGGGGTACCGTCAGGCGGTCTTTGTGCGGTGTTGCCTTAACATTTATAATCAAAATAAACTTCAGTTTGTCAGCTTCTGAAAAAAGTATTATTCAAACTATAAATGAACAAATTTTAAGAGCACAAAAGAGTTGGAACAAGGACAGCAAAAGTTTTTGCCAAGCTTTTTTCAAAAAGTACCCCAAGGGCACTTCCTTCGGGGCGCCTGCGGAGTCCAAAGGCAGAGCCGCTGGTGGGTTATTACATATAGTTACTCCTTAAAAATTCTTTGTAAATTTTGACTATCAATTAATCGATTTGCTTATTTATGGATTCAAAAAAATTTGTGCATGATTTTTTAAAAAAGGTTGCATATCTTAAATTTTGTGGTAAAATATTATTATAATATTAAGAATGTGTCTATGAGTGTAGTACAATCTCTGAAAGATAGATCGAAGGGATTTTTTATATGGGAGCAATAAATCAGATACTTGAAAATTTCTTCGCCGTAATGCGAACCTTCAGGATCAAGGATGCGATCGATATTCTGGCGATAAGTTTAATTGTTTACTATCTTATAAAACTGGTTAAAGAAACGAGAGCCATTCAGCTTGTCAAGGGTATACTCATACTTTTGGTTCTGTATGGATTGGCATATATTTTTAGCCTTACGATGCTTACGGCCATGCTGAACAGATTTTTTGAATTTGCGGTTATTATGGTGTTCATAGTTTTTCAGCCGGAAATACGGAAGGTTCTTGAACAGCTGGGAAGAAGCAAATATACTTATCGGAAACTGAAAAGTGTTTTTTCGGTTGATCCCTCTAACGAAGAGGAAATTCTTAAACAGAAGAAAAACATTTCTATATTTGTTGATGCAGTTATGCAGCTTCATTCAAAGAAAACAGGAGCTCTCATTGTTTTTGAAAGAAGAACACGTCTCGGCGATATAGCATATACGGGAACTATCATAAACGCCTCTCCGTCCATTATGATGATAGGAAATATATTTTTCAACAAAGCGCCTCTGCATGACGGCGCCATGATAGTGAGGGACGGATTGATTTATGCTGCGGGCTGTATTCTTCCGCTTACGCATAACGAGGGTGTTGACGATAATCTCGGAACGCGTCACCGTGCCGCTTTGGGCGTTAGTGAAGTTTCGGACGCCGTTGTAGTTGTTGTTTCGGAAGAAACAGGCTCTGTTTCAATTGCGCTCAACGGTGAGCTTCAAAGAGATCTTACGAGAGAAGCTTTAACGAATGAACTTAACAAATTGCTTATAACCGAAAATAGCGAGTCTTCGGAGAAGTTCTCTTTCTTATCCTATTCGAGAAAGGAGAAGAAAAAGAATGAGCAATGATAAAGAAAAAGTAAAAAAATCAAAGAGAAAAGATTCATTTTCGTCAATGTTCAATAACGACAGATTTATTTTTGTTTTTTCTTTTGTTCTGTCGTTCATTATATGGACCATGATTTCCGTGAACGGCGGGGAAACCGTTAATTATCAGGTTTCTGATATTCCTGTCACATTGGAGCTTTCCGAGGATGCCGAAAATGATAACCTAACCGTAGTCAGTGTTAACGGTGTTTCGGTAGATGAGTTTAAATCTGCAGTGAAGGTTAAGGGCAACAGTGTAACGGTAGGATCTCTTACTTCATCGGATATTCAGGTTTATGGCACAAATCTTGGAAATATTGTTACTTCAGGTTCCTATAACGTAACGCTTCAGGCAAGACAGCTTGGCGTAAAGACCAATTATGACATAATCTCCGTTACTCCGTCGGAAGTTACGATCGTTGTTGACAGAACGATCAGCAAAGAGATTCAGATTGAAACCGACATTAATGCAAGTTCTCCTCCGGAATACTATATGGGCAGTCCTGCATTGTCCGAGAAGACCTTAACAATAACAGGTCCTGAACAGAGTGTTTCAAGAGTAGCAAGGGCAGTGGTTTCCTGTGATGTTGAAAAAGAACTTACTGAGACAGAGCTGATTGAAAACCTTGATGTAGTTCTTTTGGATTCAGACGATGAAAAAATAGAAGATGATTCGCTTATAGTGAATCCGATTACTGTTGATGTTACAATACCGGTTCTGATGAAGAAAACGGTACCTATTAAAGTTGACTATCAGAATCAGCCCGGTATCTTTGATCCCGAAGGATTTGTTTCGATTGAACCTTCCGAAATTGAAATTGCAGCTGCTTCCGATGTTCTTGAATCAATTGACAGTATCACGGTCGGAACGGTTGATTTCAGCCAGCTTTCATATGGAACTTCTTCGCTTTCTTTTGAAATTGTAATGCCGGAAGGCGTCAGAAATTTCAATAATATTGAAAGAGCTGTTGTTAAATTTGATTTTTCGGACTATTCGACAAAATCATTCGTAATAAATGATTTTGAATTAACTAATGTTCCTGATGGGTTGTATGCTGAATATTCTTCTTACAGAAATATATTGGTACGTATTATAGGACCTAAAACCGCGGTTTCGGCTATAACCGCGTCAGATGTTTCTACAGTGATAGATCTCACTGACGCAAAGCTTGGAACATACGATTTTCCTGTGAACGTGACGATAAATCAGAGAAGTTCATGTTGGATATACGGATCATACGATATGAGCGTTACGGTAAGCGAATATTCCGGTTTGTCTGTTTCATCACATAATATAGATACAGCCGGTGACGAAACAGATGATAAGGGCATTGATGATGATAAAGACACCGA
>CAMHNT010000291.1 GCA_946186535.1 uncultured Clostridia bacterium | reverse complement strand
GTTTCTATGATGTCATTACATTCCTCATCGGCATACAATGTGAATTCTGCGCCGCTAAGTTCGTGACCTTCGTCATCGACCTTCTTTACCGTAACCGCTGTGTCTATTCTTTCGTCCGACTTGTTTTTTTCATTTTTTACCACAATATAGCTATTTCCGTCCGTTCCCTGAATTGTGCCGTCAATCGAGCCGTCGGAGTTTACAACTACCTCTATATCATTTGAAGTAATCTTATAGCCGTCCGGGTGTGTTTCCTCATGCAGAATATACCTTCCTGCCGGAACACTTGCGAAAATAGCGATTCCTCTGCCGTTGGTTTTTTCCGTAAGAGAAAATTCCTCGCCGTCATCCGAGATCCCGTAAAGAATGAATTCTGCGTCGCTCAGCGGATCTTCCGTTTCGGAATCGATCTTCAGGATCCTCACGCTGTATCTGTCCGTCTTGTCGTCATACATAGTAACGGTGTCACCGTCAACAGCATTTTCCGTCGTGCTTGTGATCGTTCCGTCATAAGCAACGGTAAATTTAATATCCGCCGCTTTTTTGAAGCTGGCGTCGGGGACGTTTGTTTCCGAAAGAATATATGTTCCGGGTTCAAGATCTTGTATTTCTTCGGGCTCGGCTCCGGAATTCCAACTGTGAATTATGTTTCCGGACATATCCTTAAGAACCAAAGCCGCATCAATAACCGGAGTATGAGTACCGGTAATCATCTTGCTTATTTTTATGTTATATTGTTTCTTTTCAGAATTGGTAAATGTCAGTTCGGATGAAACGCAGCTCACACTGCATTCAAGTTTATCTCCGCCTTCATCGCTTACCGTCACAATGATGTCGGCGATATGATTGTCGTATGTTATATCTGCATCGTTTCCGGCTTTCTCGCTTATCGTGTAGTTGTGGAATCCAAGATCGTCAGCCGTATAACTGATCGGTGCAAAAGTAACCGTACCGTCTGCGGCATTTGTGACATTCCGGAGAACTACCTCATTGTTATTCTCGTCGACGGTCTTAAGTTCAAACTCAAACTCTCCGTCTTGCAGGTTGGCTTCTTCACCATTCAGTATAAACACCTTTTGAGCGGTCAATTCAACGCTTCCGGTCTTGGACTCGTCTTCGAATACAAGCATTTTTTCATAGAACATGGAGTCGTCGTTATCTGTGAGAGTGAAAATCTGACCTTCGGAATTCAGCTTATATCCTTTCGGAGCTTTGGTTTCCTCTACTATATATGTCGAGCTTCCGTCAACAATCGGCAGTTCGTTCTGATCGGTTTTCGCAACGCCTGTCTCGTCCGTTAGGATAACGGAAACCGCCTCGCCCTTCTGACCTGTAGTTTCGTCATACTTGTATATCGTAAACTCGGCATTCGCAAGAACAGTGCCGGTTTCGGAAG
This sequence comes from uncultured Clostridia bacterium, assembly GCA_946186535.1. GTDB lineage: Bacteria > Bacillota > Clostridia > Oscillospirales > Acutalibacteraceae > RUG592. The sequence continues at coordinate 1,334 of CAMHNT010000291.1, read as the reverse complement.
TCTTTTTGACCTTAACGCCGCCGCCCTTATAATTAGGGTCAGATTGATCAACGAAAACCATCCGTTCCTTAAATTCGGTTCCGTTAAGCCAGCCGTTTTGTACGATTACCTGATCTTCACTTACTTCGAAAGTGTAGTATTCATTTGATAAATCAAATCCGTTCGGAGGTTCTACTTCTCTTACCGTGTATGTTCCCGGCACAAGACCGTTATCTTCATCCATTACACAAATTCCGGCAACGCCGTTAGAATCCGATTCAAACCTTGTTACTTCATCATTATTCTCGTCATAAACGGCAAACACGGCGCCTTTCAAAGGATAAAGATCATCGTTGTTAGTATTCTTCTTATATCCTTTGTATACCTGTACTCCGCCGAATACTTTAGATTTGTCGCCTATACTTTCAATTGACAGAAGACTCTGCTTATTTTCGTCATCCGACTTATATATATACAAATTGATATTATTATTTTCCGGAATATTCGAAAATTCCTGAGAAATGAGCTCTTTGTAAGCATCACGAAGATTACCGGAAAGAACATTTTTGAGATGAGGGTAGGAATAATTATCCGTGAAATCCCATATAGCACACTGAGTTACTTCTATAAAGTCATTATTAGTTAAATTATATTTTTCCTGTATTCCGGCACCGTTATTTGGATAACCGTAATAAATCAGAGTTATGAGAGCTTCTTTCATCGTATCGCCCAAGGGCTCAGAGCCGTGGGTGCTTCCTCTTCCTTCATTTTCCGCACAGAGGAAATTTTCGATGTTCGTCCCAACAACACCGGCTGCTTCATCATTCTCGTCTATTGCCAATGTTCTCGTCAGATATCTTCCTACTCCGTGGCGGTTACGGTTAATACAATATCCTTTGAATTTTTCGGAAGGACTGTTGATTTCCCACATATTCAGGTCGCCGAGCGTACCGTCGCTCAAATATAGAGCGTCCTGTAAATCGGTTGACAAGATCTCACGGCGAGTATAGGTTCCAGCCATAGCTTTAGGATCTGCATTAAAGGCTGACGGAAGTACTGACGCACGATATTCGTTGCCTGTCTCTTTATGAATGAAATAATAAGTTCCAGCGAGTCTATGCCCGCTATTGAATTTCCAATTCGGACCGAGAATAAGAGTTTCAAGGCTTACGTTATTAAACATATATGCCATGTTTACTTGACTATTTGATATTGTAAATCCGGACAAGTCAAGAGATATCAGACTTTGGCATCCGTTAAACATGTTCTCCATACCTTGAAAATATTCTGAACCCGCTACCTTGCTTGTATCGAATTTATCTCCGAATTTCAAGATTTCCAGATTTCTGCAATTT
>CAMHNT010000290.1 GCA_946186535.1 uncultured Clostridia bacterium | reverse complement strand
TTGGCTTGCCCTCTTGGTGTATTGCTGGCGCATATTTTCCGTCATAGTACACAAATCCCCTTTGAAATACGTCAGTATTCCTGCGGTCGATTTATGCACTCTGCCGAAAAATCTGACTGCGCATCTTCGGCACAATCTTTGTGCGGTATTGCCTTAACAGTCCTCTTTCAAACTTTTTGTATAATTTTCAGACTACACCATAAGCTCTGTTTCTTCAAGTCTCTTGTTGAAATAATTCATCGACTTTAAGAAAGGTCGTCTGAGAATAATACCGATAAATAATGCCACTGCCACATACACAAGAAGCATGAGCATATCGTTTATATAAGCCTTTGCATAAACTCCTGCAACCGTTTCTCTAAGTCCGTTTACCGCATACTTAAACGGCAGATAAGGAAGAAGATTCTGGAAGAATTCCGGAAGCACCTCCGGGGGATATGTGCCGCCGGAGCCTGCAACCTGAAGTACAAGTATAATTACCGCAAGCGCCTTTCCGATAACGCTGAACGTCACAGTAAGGGAATATACAAACAGAGAGAATACAAACGATGTCAGAATAACCGTCAGGATAAACAGAACCGGGCTTTCGCACTGTATTCTCAGGAAGAAAAGATCTCCCAGCGCAATAATTAATCCCTGAATAAGAGCCGCCGTAAGATATATCTGATACCTTCCGAAATAAGCCTCTATCGGACGGATGTTGCCGCCGAGTCTTTTAATCTCCTTCGCTCCAAGGTCGGTTTTAAGAATTGCAATCAGAACTATTGAACCTACCCAGATCGCAAGAACCGTATAGAACGGCGCCATTGCCGAGCCGTAATTTTCAACGGGATAAACCTTCACGGACTGTATCTTGACAGGGGAGCTCATGAAGTCGCCCAGATCGTCGGGCGCATACGAAAGCGAATCAATAAAGCTCACAAGGCTGTTTTCGTCATCTACGGTATCAAGCTTTTCAAGAATCGTGTTGAATCTTTCCTTGCCGTTTTCGAGAGTTGTATTGATTCCGAGAAGAGCTGTCTTAAGTGCGTCAAGAGAGGTTTTTCCGCTGTCAAGAGCGGTTTCAACATCGGGAACGGTTCCGTCAATCTGATTCATCATACCGGTTATGCTGTCAAGTCCGTCAAACACACTGCCTATCATTGAATCGATCGCAGGCTTTGTGTTTGACGAATACTCGGCTGAAATTCCGACAACACTCTGACGTCCCTGGGATATAAGCTTGTCGAGATCTGATTTTGCGTTCGCCGGGACATTGCCTGTCTTTCTTATATTATCTGCAATGCTGTTTATTTTGTCGATAATTGCATTCTGCTTATCTATACTGTCGTTAAGCTTTCCGATAATATCGGAATTGTCGATACCGAGCTTATTGCTGACAGTTGTAAAGAACTCAACGAGCTGACTTTCGAGGTTTATAACCTTGCTATTCAGCTTTGCAATGCTCGTAAACTTATCAGCCGCCGCTGCCGAATCCTCGCTGACAAGTGCAAAAGCCGAATTGACATCGGGGTTTATATCATCATAAAGTGCGTCAATCGCCGTGATAATGCTTTCGGCGCCGTTGGTTATCTGACCTGCCGCATTGTTGACTCCTGTAATCGCGTCCTTTGTATCCGAAGAAATCACCCCTGCGCTTCCGAGAAGCTCCTCAAGATTCGGCAAACCGTCCTTTGCGTTATCGATAAGTACATTTGAAGCGTCGATAGTCGTAACCACCAGATCAATCGAACCCTCAACAGCGTCGATATCATCGATTACATCATTCACGGATAATTTCAGATTATCCTTTATCTCACCGTATTTGTCGTCTGCGGTTCCTGCCGTAAGCGTAACCGTCTCCGCCAAAGCCTTTGTGATAGTATCGATATAGCTCTGGTTGACCTCGTTCTTTATCGCCTCTGCGCCCTTGTCGGTGATTTTCGGAGCAATAGCGTTGAGCTTTTCATTAAGTGTATATGTAATCTGAGGACGCCTGAGCTGTCCCGAAAGAATGCTTGTGAGGTTTGAGCTGAAATCCTCGGGAATGAGAACGCTCGCATAATACTTTCCTGTTTTAACGCCCTCTTCCGCCTCCGCCTCACTGACGAACTGCCAGCCCATCTGAGTGTTGGCTTTGAGATTTTCAACAACCTGTTCGCCTGCATTGATGCTGAGCTTGCTGATCTGCGCACCCTCGTCAAGATTCACAACAGCAACCTTTATGTTACCGGTATTTGAATAGGGATCCCAGTTTGAGGCGATGTTAAACCATGCATAAAGTGCCGGGAGAATACTCACGCCTATAATTACAATAAATGCAACCATATTCGTTGAAATCTTCTTCAAATCGTTTTTGTAAATCAACCAAATATTTTTCATTCTTCTTTCTCATCTCCAAAACTTTATTCATTGCCGTTATCGTGAATTCCAAGAATCGTTGCATACTTGTAACATCGATAATCGATATGAACTATTGTAAACACGCTGGCAAAAATAGAAATTATCCAGAGCGTCAGAAATACAATCTTGCTTTCCAGACTGAACATAAGAACCAGAAACAGCACTGCAACAAGAACTATAACGAGCAGTCCTACCTTCCGGCATCTTTCCCTCTTTTTCAGAAAGTTGTTGTATTCACGCAGAAGCCGAAGATAAGCGTTATGTTCATAATCCTGCTGAGTCCGGGGATTTCTGATCAGACCCTCAATATCTTCATACTCAGCCGCAACAAGGTCAATCTCATCTTCTTCGA
>CAMHNT010000289.1 GCA_946186535.1 uncultured Clostridia bacterium | reverse complement strand
GCGAAAATCATCCTCGAAAATCCTTTTAAAGCTTTTAATCAGAAATCAGTATAAGCCGTCACCTTTCAAATCGGATAAATCATGGTTTTGTATCTGTGAAAGGGATCAATGGGTAATGAATAAGCTTGGGTGTCTGCAAAATCGGTGACGGCCTGATTTTATATTTTGCGTTTTTTCATCAAAAATGTATGTAGATTATTGGCTTTGGGACTTGTTAAATTTGTATTTTTGGAATATAATTTTTAAGGATATAAATATAAAAACAGGAGAGATAATAAATATGTCAACATTAAATATAGTTCTCGTTGAACCTGAGATCCCTCAGAACACAGGAAACATCGCAAGAACATGTGCGGTGACGGGAGCGAGACTTCATCTCATCGAGCCGCTCGGCTTTAAAATTGACGACAGGAAACTTAAGCATGCCGGTCTTGATTACTGGCGGTATCTCGATATTACAATTTATAAAAATCTTGACGAATTTTTCGAAAAGAATAAAGGCGAATTTTTCTTTTTCTCAACGAAGGCTCAGCACATACATTCAAACGTAAAATACCCGGACGGAGCATATCTCTTTTTCGGAAAGGAAAGCAAGGGACTCCCCGAAAAGCTGCTTTTCGATAATCCGGACACAACCGTCCGCATACCTATGATGGACGAGGCGAGAAGTCTTAATCTTTCGAATTCCGTTGCGATTGCGACCTATGAGGTTCTCCGGCAGTGGAATTATCCCGAGCTTCTTTGTTCCGGAGAGCTTCGAGACTTCAGATGGAGCGACCACAACAATTCTTTTTAACTACGATTCCGAACACATTCTTTACATGAGCCATCGCCCGAGGAAGGGGGATTTAAGGCGTTAGTTTTTTCTCTGTCCAACGTCTTGGACTTTTCCAACTTTTTTATCCCGCTTTCGGAAGTATATTTTATACTGTCTATTTCGGAACCGCAGATTCAAAATTCTGCTTTGAAATATTAGGGGCTGTTTGAAAAATCAAAGCAACTGTCTATTTCTACTAATGCGGGTGATTTACATCGTCAAAAATGCTCGGAATACGTCAGTATTCCTCCGCTTTTTTCCTCGAAATCACCTCGCCTTAGCGAAATATCCAGTCACTTTGCTATTTTTCAAACAAGCCCTAATTCCTCAGACTTCGCCCTGCGGCATTCTTCGTTCCCGGGAAGCTTTTTGTTTCAATATCCGCATGTTTTCCTTTTCATTATATATAGTGTATAATTCCTGTTTCTGTATTCTCTTATGCACGGCAGAGCAGAAAAACTCGGATAAATATTAAAATTATATTGAAAAATTGGCGAAAATAGGATATAATATTGTTTGTATGGTTCTATTACAAATAATTCTTAATAAAGGAGATTTTTGAAATGAGTGCTTTAAACAAAAGAACTGTTGAGGATATTGACGTAGCAGGCAAGAGAGTTCTTGTTCGCTGTGACTTCAATGTGCCTCTCAAGGACGGCGTGATCACAAACGACAACAGAATTACTGCCGCTCTTCCTACAATTAAAAAATTGATCGAGAACGGCGGAAAGGTTATCCTTTGCTCTCACCTCGGCAAGCCGAAGAACGGCCCGGAAGAGAAGTTCTCTCTTGCTCCTGTTGCAGTAAGACTCTCCGAGCTCCTCGGCAAGGAAGTTGTTTTCGCTAACGACGATGAGGTCGTAGGCGCTAACGCTAAGGCTGCCGTTGAGGCTATGAAGGACGGCGACGTTGTTCTCCTCCAGAATACACGTTTCAGAAAAGAAGAAACAAAGAACCTCGAGCCGTTCTCCGGCGAACTCGCTTCTCTCGCTGACGTTTTCGTAATGGACGCTTTCGGTTCCGCTCACAGAGCTCACTGCTCAACTGCAGGCGTTACTGACCATATCAAGGATACGGCTGTAGGCTATCTCATGCAGAAGGAAATCAACTACCTCGGCAACGCTGTTGAGGTTCCGGAGAGACCGTTCGTTGCTATCCTTGGCGGCGCAAAGGTTGCAGATAAGCTCAACGTAATTTCAAACCTCCTCGAGAAGTGCGATACACTCATCATCGGCGGCGGTATGTCCTATACATTCCTCAAGGCTCAGGGCTATGAGGTAGGAAAGTCTCTCGTTGACGACGAGAAGCTCGACTACTGCAAGGAAATGATCGCTAAGGCTGAGAAGCTCGGCAAGAAGCTTCTTCTCCCTGTTGATACGGTCGTTGCCGCTGAGTTCCCGAACCCGATCGACGCTGAGATCGAGGTTAAGACAGTTCCTTCCGACGCTATCCCTGCTGACGTTATGGGTCTTGATATCGGTGAGAAGACTCAGGCTCTCTTCGCTGAGGCTGCTAAGACAGCAAAGACTGTTGTTTGGAACGGACCTATGGGCGTGTTCGAGAATCCTGTACTCGCTAAGGGTACAATCGCTGTTGCACAGGCTCTCGCTGAGACTGACGCTACAACAATCATCGGCGGCGGCGACAGTGCGGCTGCTGTTATCTCCCTCGGCTTCGCTGACAAGATGAGCCACATCTCCACAGGCGGCGGCGCATCTCTTGAGTACCTCGAGGGTAAGGTTCTCCCGGGCATCGCAGTTATTGCAGATAAATAATTATTTTATAAAACGAAACAAGGCGGAATTTAACCCTCCGCCTTGTTTTAATAAGATTATTATAAGTATTTTGCATATTTTACGGCGGCGCGAAGCCCATTAAAGTTTCGCACCAGCCTTTTCAAAGGCTGGCGGTTTCCAAAGGCAGAGCC
>CAMHNT010000288.1 GCA_946186535.1 uncultured Clostridia bacterium | reverse complement strand
CGATAGATGAGGCGCTATCCGCTCTGATTGATCAGTTCGGAGATAAATACAATGATTGCGGTCAGCGTTTTCTTTTGAGTCGGACGAAGCTCGGGGCAAAGCTCTTTGTTCATAGAATAGCAGTCCGGCGACTCCTTACTGATGAGCCTGAGCAGTACCGCGAGCTCTGTATCAATACTCCACATATTCTCCGTGTATCCCCAATCATCATAATCGCTTCTTAACAAGGTGCCTTTTTCTGCGCATTGCTGCATGACCTTTCCGAGGCGACGATCTCTTGTTGAAAACTCGGATGTTGCAAGCGTATCAATAAGCTCATAGACATCTTCAGAATATATGCTGTCATGCTGATTTACAGGGATTATTTCGCTATTTGTTGGTTCCGGAGTAGCCTTCACTCGCATCGACTCCGAGTTTTCAACAAAGAGTGACGGATACTTTTCAGGATCCACAAGCAATCGGTAACGGTATGGCTTTGTCATTTTTTTACATTCCAGCAGATTTTGCAGTTCAAACGTTCGGAGAGCATCAAGTACGGTTGACTCGCTTTTGCCTATTGAGGCAAGTACTTCTTTGCCGGTAAACGAAGTGCCTTTGAAGTGCAAATAAAGCTCCGTCAATATTTCCTTTCTTTTAGTTGTGAGAATCGGGACAGTAAAGTTTATTTCCCTGTTAATTCTGTATATATCGTTACTAATCTTTTCGACAATACCGGATTTTAAGGGACGTGTCATATCCTTTACCATTCTTGTCGGGTCTCCGATCATTTCATAATCTGATGCGAAAATCAATCCTTTGGGAAGACAGCTCAGAATAAGTTCCCCTATATCCTTTTCTTTTCTTGAATACTTCGAGCTTCTAAGTTCATTGATAACTTTGAGTATATCCTCACTGTAATCTTCAGGAATAAGCGGCGGTAATGCTTTCCCGAACTGATAGATTACGTATCCGTTTATTCGTTGCTCAGAGCTCTCAATCAATCCTTTCTCACGCATGTGTACGATAAGATTGCTTGCCTGTTTCATCGTAACTTGACACCCTTTTTGAATATCGAGCGCTGTAAAAGAAAAGATGTTATTATTCATAATATTTAAAAGTAATTTGGCACAGCTCTTCATTATCGTGCTGCCACCGTTCACAATCCCATATAGCTCATCACGAACGCGGGCTAAGCTGATTTCAAGACTATTGCTGTCATCAAAATACGGCTCTGCCTCGTTCGGTGAAACTGTATAGAACCCGTCAGGATAACTGTTTTCTTCGCTCGTAACCTCTGTTTCCTGAGCAGCTATCATGTCCTCTGGAGGACCCGTATGAGAAGGAGGCGAGAGGGTCGTTCGCACCATTTCTATCTCTGCCTGCCGCAGCTCGTTTTCGGCGTTCTGTGTACGCAGTCGCCTTTCGTCAACGGCGCGTGACAGCAGCTCAAGGAAGTACTCGACGAAGTAGGTCATGTCGCCCTCGTTCTCCTCGCGGAGTATGTTTGCGGCGGCCTCATAATACGCATAACTCCGACGGGCAATCAGAGCGGAAAGGCTGACGTCGCTGAAAAAAGAGTATCCCGACCGCAGAAGGATCATACAGGAAAGGATACGCCCCAGCCGTTCATTTCCTTCGGGGAACGGTCGTATAACGGTCATATACGCTTGTGCAACCGCAGATTTAATCAGCGGGTGAACATTCCCGTCGGCGAGAAAAGTGCACAGTGAGTTGAGGAGAGAGGGGAGGGCTTGAGGAGGCGGAAACCGGAACTGTTCTCCGTTCGGTGAAACATAATCCGTTTCGTCTGTTGAACGAAAATCGGGGCTTCCGTTGTCCATTCCGTCTGTCAGGATCCCCTCAAGCTCACAGACATAATTGACGTCAATTGTTCGATACATATTATTTGAAGCGTAACTGCCTGCCATAATATATGCATACACAACCACCATGAACATGACATTAATCGGAAGTGCAGACGGTCTGCCTTCCTTGGCGTATGAATCAATGAGTTTTTTGTAATTGAGCTTGCTGCATATTTCAAACACAAGAAAAACTATATCGTCCTCCTTGATGAAAAAATTTGAATTAAACAGCGAAATGACTTGATTATTTATCTTCATTGGTGTACAATCCTTTATGTTGGTTGTTTGTTTTTTGTGGTAATTAAATTATACACCAACTGCGAGAGGTTTCATAGCCTCTCGTATTTTTTTGCAAAAAACTGACCCAAAACTCTTTCAAGTTTTGAGCCAGCCCCTTGGTGGGTCTCGTGATTACACATAACAGGGTGCTGGAGTACCTATGTACTTTTTGGAGCCCCTTCTATGCACTTTTTACTTGACAAACACATTCAGACAAGTAATAAGGCATTTGCATCCTATGGGATAGGATGTAATTTTGCCAATTTATAAAAACAAGGATTACATCAGGATAATGAGACCGTTACCTGATTATATTCATAGGGATATATTTGATATCCCATTTATTGAAGCCGATGATATCGATATTTCAGGGCTAAATAATTCACAATGGCTTATCAATATGAAAAATGCTAATGCATCGGATAAGCATGCTGATAGAAAAATTGTACATTCATTTTGTTATGTTCGGCAATTGGGAACAATATCCCGGATATTGGCAAATGAGTTTTCTGAACACCGACGGAACATTGTATTTCGGAGGTGCTGTGTAATGTCATCGAGAGGCTCAAAAGTAGTGAACGGTCAAGAAATAACGCCACAAATAAACCAAATGCCAGATATTTGTTTTTTATCAACTC
>CAMHNT010000287.1 GCA_946186535.1 uncultured Clostridia bacterium | reverse complement strand
GCATCATGAAGCCCAACTTCCTTTGCTTTATTCGCAGCTTCTATACATTTGTCAAACTGCTTTGTTGCTTCGTAGCATATAACAAGGCCTCTGTATGCTTCTGCTTCTCCATGCTTTCCTGCAAATTCATACATTTCTATAGCTTTGTTTATATTTTTTTCAACACCTTTTCCATCTTTGTAATAACACGCGATCATAAACGCCGCTGATGCATTGTTTTTGAAAAATGCCTTCATAAAGTAATTCAGTGCATCAAGATAATTCTCCCGGCGGTGATAATAATTGCCGATCTCAACAAGAGCATCGACGTTTCCCCTTTCAGCGGCACGCTCAAATATTTGCAAGCCCTTTTCCTCGTCCTTTTCTACAGACAAGCCCTTCATAACAATACAGCCGTGCCTAAAGGTACAAAGAGCATTTCCAAGCTCGTCGCCTTTGCGATACAATTCAATTGCTCTTTCTTTGTCGGACTCGACACCATGCTTTCCATCAAAATAAATATCGCCAAGCACAGTGAAGGCTTCCGGATAATCATACTTAACAGCGGTCTCCAAAAGACGTATAACCTCGTCCTTATCTAAGGTGTAACCGTTTTCTTCGTCACACATATACAACGCCTTCAGCGCACAGCTTCTTGGATGCTGGAGCTTTACGGCACTTTCGAGATATTCATTCGCTTTTTTTATATCCTGTTTTACATAGGTACCGTCTCTATAACAAAAATGCAGCTTTAGAAGAGGAAAAACAAATTCTCTGTCCTCATAATAAAACTTATTTTTCGAGACCTCCTCCAAAAATGACACAAAACGCTCGCCGCCGTCGGAATATTGCTCCTGATACAAGCCCTCTAAGTTTTGTACACATTTTTCTATACCAATGCGTGTTCCTTTTTCAAACCATTCAATGGCTTTAGGGATATCCTTCTCTGTTCCGAATCCGTTCAGACAACACACTCCCGCGTTTCCTATAGAAAGACTTCCGTTATGCTTTGCACTATAAGAAAAGATCTCGTAGGCCTTCTCTTTATTAACGGCAATTCCGAGTTTTTCGTCACCGTTGTAGTAGCATACACCTATTTCATTCAGCATTTCGGCATTATGATCCTCTGCCGCTCTTCTTGCCCATTTCTCGGCTTCTTCGATATCCGGTTCTCCGGCAGCGCCATTGAAGTAGTATTTTGAAAGATTGCTCTCTGCTGTGCCGTCGCGAAGCTCAGCAGCCTTCTTCATAAGCTCAATACCCTTTTCAGTGTTTTTTTCAGGAATTTTATTGCCGTTCAAAAGGACAGCTCCATAATCCAGAATGGCACTCTTTTCGTTTTCTTCAACGCCCTTCTTATAAAGCTCGATCGCTTTGGAAACATCCTCCTCTACTAAATTTCCCTCAAAATAGAGACTCGCCATATAAGTAAGAGCCCTTTTATAGCCGCCGTTATATGCCTTCTCATACCACTCCATGCACTCGGCACTGCCCTTGTTTTCCAAAACCATGCCGTAATAGAACTGCGCTTTTGCATAGCCGTTCTTCGCTGCCTGAAGTATATATTCTGTGCCCTTATCAACATCGGCAAAAACACCGACTCCAATACGATAACAGTTACCTATTCCGAGAGCTGCAGCATCATTCTCGGGGTCGAGCTGCTTTGCTTTGGAATAAAGTTCCATTGCTTTATCGTAATTTCCATTCTCATCACCGTACAGGTAGTACTGCTCGGCCAATTCGCAGATAGCCTCAACATCATTCTGTTCCGCTCTCTTTAACAATGCGTCGTCAAACATGTGATTCACTCCTTAATAGTTCTTCCTGCAATTCTTTTGACACGAAGAATCGTCATTCTACGTTCTCGAGTTTCCGCATTTGATACAAAACGCATCATCCTCATTGTTTTTTGAATTACACTTTGGGCAGACCCACTTGCCGTCGGAATATGTTTCGGCAATATCATCAAATACGGGGAATTCATCTATCTTATTAACATGGTTCAGCCACTGTGCATCTTCTTTGGAAAGCGCACTTTTGTATTTTTCAAAGAAGCCTTTTCTCCAGGTGGTCATGAAATCAGAACTATACCAGCCGCTTTTAAAATACATCACAACCGCTCCGACGATTGCACCAATAACCCCTGCAAATGGAAAAATCAAAAACAGGATCACAATACACACAACAATGATCGCAACTAAAATGGATTCTCCCGCTGTATACTTCTTATGGAGGTATTTCTCGTTCTCAACCGCATATTTCATAGTTGCTTCTTCGTATTTTTTCTCAAGGCTTTCCAGCTTATTCAGTGAATAATCATTTGTGATGTCTGCCACGATCAATTTCCTCCAATTCTCTTGATTTCATCCACAAGGGATTCTACCCAATCACGGCCGGGTATACTGTACGGTCTGAAATGTGTATTGATGACATCGGAATCAACATCCATATAAACGGCTGATGAATCCGATATCCTTGTGTTGCTCTGATGCATTACAAGTGATTTATATACGTCGTTTTCCGATGAAAAAACTATTCGCTGATTACAGAAATCGCTTATGCTGCTTCCTGCTGCTTCTACGGAAGTATCGTATTTCTCGCCCCAAAGGATCGTGTTTATTCCGTATTGCGGACCCATTCTAAGGATCTCGGAAAGCATATCCTTAGCTGTCTTTTCATCTGAATATACGCTTGACTTTTTGAGCTTGTGAGCTCGGTTGACTCCAAAAAACATAATAAATATACGTTCGCCGCAGTCTCCCTCTCCGTCCATTCTGTCGAGAAGCTTG
>CAMHNT010000286.1 GCA_946186535.1 uncultured Clostridia bacterium | reverse complement strand
TCTGCAAGAACGAGGGCTGGATTGAGATTCTCGGCTGCGGCATGGTTCACCCGAAGGTTCTTGAAAACTGCGGAATCGACCCCGAGGAGTATTCCGGTTTTGCGCTCGGTCTTGGTCTTGAGCGTGTTGCGATGCGCCGCTACGGTGTTGATGATATGAGATTGTTCTTCGAGAACGATACAAGATTTTTGTCACAGTTTTAATTGAAAGGAGTTGCGTATTATGAATTTATCAATGAAATGGTTAAAGGAATTTGTTGACATCGGAAATGTTGCTCCAAGAGATTTTTCGGAAGCTATGACAATGAGCGGTTCAAAGGTTGAGCTTTTTGAGGTTGAGGGCGGACAGGTAGATAATATCGTTGTCGGAAAGGTTCTTCAGATTGAAAAGCACCCCGACGCAGATAAGCTTGTAGTGTGCCAGGTCGACCTCGGCGATTCACAGGTTCAGATTGTTACCGCAGCAACAAACCTCACTGTAGGCGATTACGTTCCTGTATGCAAGGACAAATCACGTCTTTTCGACGGAACACCTATCAAAAAGGGAAAGCTCAGAGGCGTTCTGAGCGAGGGTATGTTCTGCTCTGTTGCCGAGCTTGGAGTTACCGTTCACGATTTCCCTTATGCAATTCAGGACGGAATTTTTGTTTTGCAGAATGACCCAGAGCTTAAAACAGAGCTTGGCATGGATATAAAAGAGGCCATAGGTCTTAACGACACAAAGGTTGAGTTTGAGATCACTTCAAACCGTCCGGACTGCTTCTCGGTAATCGGTCTTGCAAGAGAAGCTGCGGCTACATTCGATAAGGAGCTTAAGCTTCATACTCCCGAGGTCAAGCCTTCGGGAAAGTCAAGTGATGGTATGCTTGAGGTGAAGATACACAACCCCGAGCTTTGTCCGCTCTACAGCGCAAGAATTATCGAGAACGTAAGAGTAAAGCCGTCTCCGCTCTGGATGAGAGAGAGACTTCGCGCAATGGGCGTTCGTCCTATAAATAATATCGTTGATATCACTAACTATGTTATGCTCGAGTACGGTCAGCCTATGCATGCTTTTGACCTGCGTTTCATAAAAGACGGAAAAATTAATGTAAGACTTGCAAAGGACGGCGAGGAGATTACGACTCTTGACGGTATTGAGAGAAAGCTCAGTTCCTCAAATCTTGTTATTGCGGACGCAGAAAAGCCGGTTGCTATTGCAGGCGTTATGGGCGGCGAGTACAGCGGCATCATGGAAGATACAACAACTATCGTTTTTGAAAGCGCAAACTTCATGGGTTCATCCGTTCGCCTTACGGCAAAGGAACACGGAATGAGAACGGACGCTTCGTCAAGATACGAAAAGGGGCTTGATCCCAACGCCTGCGCAAAAGCTCTCGACAGAGCCTGCGAGCTTGTGCAGCTTCTTGATGCAGGAGATGTTCTTGACGGCGTTATTATTGATGATCAGTCGAACATAGAGCCGGTAAGAATCAAGTTCAACCCCGACTGGATAAACCACTTCCTCAACACAAGCCTTTCCGCAGACGAAATGAAGGCAATTCTCGAGAAAATCGAGTGCAGAATTGAGGGTGATGAAATCGTCGTTCCGACGTTTCGTCCCGACCTTCTGCACAAGGCTGATATCGCCGAGGAGATCGCTCGTTTCTACGGCTACAACGTAATTCCGTCAACAGCCATAAAGGGCGGCGCACAGGGCAAGTACAGCACACGTCAGAAGTTTGACATGACAATCACCGATACTCTCATCGCGCTTGGCGTCAGCGAGATCATGACATATTCCTTCATCAGCCCCAAGTATTACAACAAGGTTATGATGCCGGAGAATCACCCTCTCAGAAACAGCGTTGTTATATCAAATCCTCTCGGTGAGGATACATCAATCATGAGAACGACCGCACTTCCGTCAATGCTCGAGATACTCTCAAAGAACTACAACAACCGCAACGAGTACGCTTATCTCTTTGAGATTGCGAAGGAGTATATCCCGACAACTCCCGATAAGCTTCCTGTGGAGAAGAATGTTCTGACGGCGGGCTTCTACGGAGAGGATGTTGATTTCTTCAAGGTCAAGGGCGTTGCCGAGCAGGTTCTCAGCCGTGCAGGCGTTAAGAAGTATGACATCAAAGCCGACAGCGAGCAGTTCGGTTATCACCCGGGAAGATGTGCTGTTCTCACAATCAACGGCGAGCCTCTCGGTGTTATCGGCGAGATTCACCCGAAGGTAAGAGAGAACTACGGCATAAACACAAGAGTTTATTGCTTCAGCCTGAACGTTGATACAATGTTTGAATACGCAGAGCTTGAAAAGCACTACACACCGCTTCCGAAGTATCCTGCCGTTACACGTGATATCGCACTTATCTGCGATAAGGATATTCCTGTTCTTGAGCTTGAAAAGGCTATCAGAGAGGGCGCAGGAAAGTATCTTGAGTCGGTGAAGCTCTTTGACGTTTATCAGGGCAAGCAGATTACTCAGGGCAAGAAGAGCGTTGCATTCAGTCTCACTCTCAGAAGCTCAGAAGCAACTCTCACCGACGAGCAGGCAACAAGCGCAGTTAATAAGGCAATGAAGGAGCTCGAAAAGATCGGCGCAGTTCTGAGAAGCTGATAATATTGCATTATATATAATTCATACAGCGGATAGTTTTAGAAATAAAATTATCCGCTGCCATGAAAAATTTAAAATTAAGTATTGACAAACAGTAAAATTTTTGATATAATACTTATTGTCGTTGGGGAATTGTGTAACGGTAGCACGACAGACTCTGACTCTGTTTGTTG
>CAMHNT010000285.1 GCA_946186535.1 uncultured Clostridia bacterium | reverse complement strand
AAAACCCACCAGAGGCTCTGCCTCTGGACTCCGCCAGCTTTTTAAAAAAAGCTGGGCAAAAACTATAACCGTCCTCTTTCGTACTCTTTATTTTCAAAATTACTCATCTATTGCTTTATAGACTATCTCAGTAAAGCCTTCAGGCAGCAAATATTACCCGAGATAATACTTGCTGCCCGAAAATGTTAATTATTAACTCTTTTATCAAGATTTAAAATTTACAAACAACAAGTTCATAAATTATGATAATCCCTCAATCCTTAACAGGTGTGACAACAGGCTTGCCGCTTTCATCGAGAAGCGGAGTCAGACCGCCTGCATATCCTTCATGTACCCAAAGATAGTTTACGCCTGTTTCGTTGTCTACAATAATCGTTCTCTGAACCGAGGTGAGGCCGTTGCCCTCTTTTGTGGTTTCTATGAATCTTTCGTTCTTTGCCATTTCAAATCGCTCCGTTTAAAATTATTCGTCTGAGATTATCAGTCAAAATAGCCCTTTGCTGCGAGAAGCTCCGCAAGAAGAACTGCGCCGCCTGCTGCGCCTCTGAGGGTGTTGTGAGACATACAAACGAACTTGATGTCGTACTGTGTATCCTCTCTGAGTCTGCCGATTGAAACAGCCATACCGTTCTCGAGGTTTCTCTCCGACTTGATCTGAGGTCTGTCGTTCTCCGTGAAGTAGTGGAGGAACTGCTTCGGAGCGCTCGGGAGGTTAAGCTTCTGAGGCTCGCCGCTGTAGTTGTTCCAGCGCTCGATGATCTCATCGATTGAAACCTTCTTGTCGAAGGATACGAAAACTGCTGCTGTGTGACCGTCGCTTACGGGAACACGGATACACTGAGCCGTGATTGAAGGAGACTGAGCGGACTTGATCTCGCCGTTCTCGATCGTACCCCAGATTTTGAGCGGCTCTTTCTCGCTCTTCTCTTCCTCGCCGCCGATGTAAGGAATTACGTTGTCTACCATTTCAGGCCAGCGCTCGAATGTCTTTCCTGCGCCGGAAATAGCCTGATATGTGCATGCGAGAACCTTGGTAACGCCAAGATCCATGAGCGGGTTGATAGCAGGAACGTAGCTCTGGAGAGAGCAGTTGGACTTAACTGCGATGAAACCTCTCTTTGTGCCGAGACGCTTTTTCTGTGACTCGATGATCTCGAGGTGCTGATCGTTGATCTCAGGGATAATCATAGGAACGTCGGGAGTGAAACGGTTAGCGGAGTTGTTGGAAACAACAGGGCACTCTGCCTTAGCGTAAGCCTCCTCAAGAGCCTTGATCTCTTCCTTCTTCATATCAACGGCACAGAACACGAAGTCAACCTTTGAAGCAACAGCCTCAACGTCCGCTGCGTCTACGATTACCATATCGGCCATTGACTCAGGCATCGGAGCCGCCAAAGCCCATCTGTTGCCTGCTGCCTCTCTGTATGTCTTGCCGGCACTTCTTGCACTTGCTGCAAGTACAGTTACGTTAAACCAAGGGTGATTCTCGAGCAGGGTTGCAAATCTCTGACCTACCATACCCGTTGCTCCGATGATACCTACCTTGTACTGCTTCATTTTATAATCAATCCTTTCTTTAATCCGCAAAAACAAAACCGTATTGACATTATTTTAAAAAATGTGTAAAATAAAATCTTGATACAATTATGTATTAGGGAATATAAAACTAATTCATAACGGTTTCATACGCCGGGGTGCGTCATGCACTCACGGCATAAAGAAACTTCTACCCTATAATATAACATTATTATTATATGTTGTCAAACGCTAAACGATACATTCTGTAAATTTTTGCGGAAATTTCAGATATTTTTTTCAGAAAACGAAAGGATTTTGTTATTTATGAAAACGAGCGACTATTTTTATGAGCTTCCGAAGGAGCTGATTGCACAGACTCCGCTTGAAAAACGAGATACCTCAAGGCTTCTCGTTCTCGACAGAGAGAGCGGCGAAATCGAGCACAAGCATTTTTTTAACATTATAGATTATCTCAACAAGGGCGACTGCCTCATCGTAAACGATTCGAGAGTTCTTCCTGCGAGGATTTACGGAACGAAAAAGGACACGGGCGCAAGAGTCGAGTTCCTGCTACTGACGCAGCGTTCGCAGAAGGTCTGGGAGTGTCTTGCGGGTCCGGGAAAAAAGGCTAAGGAAAACACGGAATTTGTTTTCGGTGACGGAATAATGACCTGCAAAGTTCTTGAAGTTCTCGAGAACGGAAACAGGGTCGTGGAATTTTTCTGCGAAGACAATTTCTTCGCAACGCTTGACAAACTCGGCGAGATGCCTCTTCCGCCGTACATAACCGCAAAGCTCGAGGATAAGGAGCGTTATCAGACGGTCTACAGCAAGGAACTCGGTTCTGCCGCCGCACCGACAGCCGGACTTCATTTCACGGAGGAGCTTCTGCAAAAAATCCGTGACAAGGGAGTAAAAATCGGCTATGTGACACTTCACGTAGGTCTCGGAACATTTCGCCCGGTCAAGGTTGACGACGTCACACAGCACAAGATGCACAGCGAGCATTACGAGGTTCCGAAGGAAACGGCGGAATTGATAAAGGAAACGAAAGCAAACGGCGGCAGGGTTATTTCCGTCGGCACAACAAGCTGCCGCACACTTGAAGCAGTCGCAAAAGAATACGGAGAGGTCAGAGCGTGCGACGGCTGGACAGATATTTTCATCTATCCCCCATACAAATTCCGTGTACTTGACGGACTTATCACAAATTTCCACCTGCCCGAAAGCACGCTTATCATGCTTGTAAGCGCATTCGCAGGCTACGACAAAATCATGAATGCG
>CAMHNT010000284.1 GCA_946186535.1 uncultured Clostridia bacterium | reverse complement strand
TTATATATCATATATCATTATATTATCCGATTGCGGAGAACGCTGCATGAAAATCCGTATGAAAGAGAATCATATATAATATGCTTATTTATATTCAATATAAACTATAATAACACAAAAAATTAAATATATCAATCTTTTCCGTATCTTCCATAATATACATAAATATATAGTTTCCTTGAGAGAACATAGCCTGCATATTTCCCTAATATTTGCAAACAATACTGATACAGATAACATTAAAATTAAAAGGGAGATTATAAATATGAAAGCCACAGGAATAGTAAGAAGAATCGACGATCTCGGAAGAGTAGTGATTCCGAAGGAGATTCGAAGAACGCTCCGCATCAGAGAAGGAGATCCGCTTGAGATCTACACCGATTCAAACGGAGAGGTTATTTTCAAAAAATACTCGCCGGTAGGCGAGCTGAGCACATTCGCCGCACAGTACGCCGAGGTTCTGAGCCGGGTGAGCAATCTGCCGACGCTGATTTCCGACCGCGACCACATCGTCGCAGCGGCAGGAGTTCCGAAGAGGGAGTATCTCGAAAGAAGAGTGACGGCAGTCATCGAGGATCTCATGGAAACGAGGCGCAGCTTTATGGCACATCAGAATGAGGTCGGAGAGGTTCAGCCGGTCGAAGGTCTCGACAGAGCGGCGAACATCATCTATCCGATCATCGCCTCGGGGGACGTGACGGGAGCGGTGATAATGCTCGTGGGGGAGAAGAAGACTCCGCCGACAGAAGTTGAAATAAAACTCGCCCAGACCGCCGCCGCCTTCTTAGGCAAACAAATGGAAGAATAATTTTTTTTTACTACGATTCCGAACTTTGTTCTTGACATGAGCCATCGCCCGTTTTTTACCCCGATTCCGCAGCCATTTTTGACATGAGCCATCGCCCGTTTTTTACCCCGATTCCGCAGCTATTCTTGACATGAGCCATCGCCCGAGGCTGCGGACTTAAGGCGGCAGGGTTTCTCTCTATTGTAGTGATTGTATTTTTCATACTTTTTATTTCGATTCAGGAAATTAATTTTTAATCTATTTAATCTATGTTTTTTCCGTCAAAAAATATTCTTCTATTAAGCTGAATCTTTTCATCAAACTTTCGCCACCCCCAACCCCCTCCCTGCCGGAGGGGGCTTTTTTGGGTGTGGGCTTCGCCCACACCCATCGGGAGCTGCGCTCCCGAACCCTCTCACCGGACGATGTCTTAAAGGCTGTCTACGGAATCGGGGTAAAAAAGGATTGACGGGAGTTGGGAGGTAGTGTATAATTTTAGTGTATATTTTAGGTGTCGGATCTTGTCGGCACAGGAAAAGAGTTGTGTTTTTATGGAGTTTGAAGTAACAAAAATAATCTACTATCTTGCCATAATACTTTTGGCGACAAAAGCGCTCGGCATGGCAACAAGAAAACTCGGTCTTCCTCAGGTTGTGGGAATGGTAATAGCAGGTCTTCTGATAGGCCCGGCTATTTTTTCTCAGCTGCCGATCGGTTTCAACGGACTCATTAACCCCACCGAAATCGAAATGGACGTTCTGAAAACATTTTCGCAGGTCGGAGTTATACTTATTCTGTTTTCGAGCGGACTTGAAACGGACCTGAAGGACCTGAAAACAAGCGGATTCTCTTCAAGCATGATTGCCCTCGCCGGAGTCGTCGTCCCTCTGATTCTGGGAACTCTCGGAGCGTCATTCTTCATGGGCGGAATCACCGAAACATTTTCCGACAGAAACAAGCTTCTGAATGCACTTTTCGTCGGATGTATCCTCACCGCAACGAGCGTCGGAATAACGGTTGAAACTCTCCGTGAGATCGGAAAGCTGAATTCAAAGCTCGGAACAACGATCCTCAGTGCGGCGATCATCGATGACGTGATCGGAATTATCGTTCTGAGTCTTGTGACCTCTCTCAACGGAAGCAGCAGCCCTGTCGTTACGCTTCTGAAAGCTGCGGCATTTTTCATTTTCTCGATCGGTCTCGGAATAGTTCTGAGAATCATCTTCAAATGGATAACAACAAAATATCCTCACAAAAGAAGAACAGGAATCTTCGCACTTTCGATGTGTTTTATCTATGCATTCTGCGCCGAGGAATTTTTCGGAATAGCGTCTATCACCGGCGCATACATGGCAGGCGTAATGCTCAGCGGCCTTAGCGACACAAGCTTCGTTGACAAGAAGGTACTCGTAAACGGCTATATGATTTTCTCCCCTATATTCTTCGCATTCATCGGTATCAGCGCTGATTTCAGCAACTTCAGGCTGAACGATATCTGGTTTGCGATAGTTTTTGTAACAATAGGAATTCTCGCAAAAATCATCGGCTGCGGACTTGTTGCAAGAACGGTGAAATTCAAAGGAAGAGAAGCTCTCGCGATCGGCTGCGGAATGATAGCAAGAGGCGAGGTTGCTCTTGCGGTTTACTCAACGGCAGCCTGGCTGATATATTTCGAAGACGGAAAGCTCGTCGGAATAGACCCTCTTTTCGGTACTATTATGCTTATTATTACAACGTCTATTCTCTGTCCGATACTTCTAAAAATTTTCCTCAACGATCCCGACAGCAGCGACGACGACAACAACCACAACACCGTCAAAGCCGAAGACTACGTTTCCGTCCAAGCCGATTTTTAACTTTTTAACAACCCCTCCGTCAGCCTTTGGCTGACACCTCCCCTTGAGGGGAGGAATGGGGGATATCTTATGTTTAAGATATTTTTCTATTAAGCTTAGTCTTTTCTTCAAATTTTCGCCACCCCAACCCCGGCAGATAGTCAAGTCAAGTGCAACACTTTTTAGAAAGGAACTCTAAGGGAGAAA
>CAMHNT010000283.1 GCA_946186535.1 uncultured Clostridia bacterium | reverse complement strand
TTAGCACATACATCCATATTTCTCGATTAATACGGAAGAAATTCGGAAATATCAACATTTGACATTATTTGATTCTTTGTGTATAATAATATGAAGACAGTTCGCTTGTACCATCCTGTCTATAAACAAAACCAGGACTGCAAATAAAATATAACTCGTTTATTTTTGCAGGCAGGACAATGTCTGCATTTTTTATTTTCTGAGAGGAGATTTGTATGTATCTTCTAACAACTGAAGCAAGCTTTGACAGCGCACATTTCTTATCCGGCTATAAGGGAAAATGTTCCAATCTGCACGGTCACCGCTGGCGCATTATAGCGGAAATCGAGCAGGAAACTCTCTGTGAAACAGAACAGCTCAGAGGAATGGTCGTTGATTTCGGCGATCTGAAACACGACTTAAAGGAAATTGCAGATTCTTTTGATCATAGTCTGATCATCGAAACAGGGAGCCTGAAAAATACAACTCTCGAAGCTTTGAGAGGCGAAAATTTTTCAATTTTAGAAGTACCGTTTCGCCCTACTGCCGAGGAGTTTGCGCGATATTTTTACTGCTGTATGACGGAAAAAGGATATAGCGTAAGCAGAATGACGGTTTATGAAACTCCGAACAACTGTGCAGTTTATACCGGGGAGGAAAAAATCAATGCTTGATGTCGCCGAAATGTTTGTCAGCATAAACGGCGAAGGAACCCATGCGGGACAACTTGCCGTTTTCGTCAGATTTCGAGGATGCAATCTCCGCTGTTCATACTGCGATACCATGTGGGCTAATCAGTCCGACACACCCATAAGCGCTATGACAGCAGAAGAAATATACGATGAAATACATAAAACCGGGATATACAATGTTACTCTTACAGGCGGCGAACCGCTAAACCGTGACGGTATTCACGAGCTTATGGAATTGCTGTCCGAAGACTCACGGCTTTACGTTGAAATAGAAACCAACGGTAGTATTCCGCTTAAACCGTTTTTATCTATTGAAAACCGACCGTCCATGACGATGGACTACAAGCTTCCCTCAAGCGGGATGGAAAAATCAATGTGTTACGAAAATTTAGAACTGCTGGACAGTCGTGACACCGTTAAATTTGTTGCCGGAAGCATACATGATTTGGAAAGAGCAAAAACAATTATAGAAGAATATAATCTCATCGGCAAATGTGCGGTATATATAAGCCCTGTGTTCGGAAAAATAGAGCCGAGTGAGATCGTGGAATTTATGAAGCTGCACAGAATGAACGGTGTAACGCTTCAGCTTCAGATGCACAAAATAATCTGGGATCCCGATGAGAAAGGAGTTTAGATATGGCTATTGATCAGGAGGCAATAAAATATCATATAAGAGGGATTCTCACTGCGTTGGGAGACGATCCGGAACGTGAAGGTCTTCTTGAGACCCCGGATCGCGTGGCGAGAATGTATGCTGAGATGTTCGAAGGAATGAACTATTCGAATCATGAGATCGCAGAAATGTTCGGAAAAACATTTGAAGCTCCTACTTCGGGAAACGGACAGAATATCGTTATAGTGAAAGACATCGAAGTTTTCAGTCACTGCGAGCATCACATGGCGTTGATGTACGATATGCGTGTTACGGTGGCATATATTCCGAAAGCACGGGTTATAGGGCTCAGCAAAATTGCAAGGATTGCAGACATGGTCGCCAAACGTCTTCAGCTGCAGGAGCGGATCGGTTCCGATATTGCGGATATTATAGAGGAAATAACAGGCTCCGACGATGTTGCGGTTTGTATCGAAGCAAGCCACAGCTGCATGACGGCAAGAGGAATATGCCGACCTTCCGCAAAAACATATACGGAAACTCTGAGAGGAAGATTCGGAACGGATGAAAGTCTTCAGAACAGAATTCGTTAAGGAGATATGGTTATGAAAAAAGCATTGGTTTTATTCAGCGGCGGCGTCGACAGCACGACATGTCTGGCTCTTGCCGTCAAAAATTACGGGAAAGAAAACGTTATTGCTCTTTCTGTTTCGTACGGTCAGAAGCATACAAAAGAATTGGAATCCGCAGAGAAGCTTGTGAATCATTATCAGGTGGAACATATCAGCCTTGATCTTGAGCCGCTGTTTTCATTCAGCGACTGTTCCCTGCTGAAACACTCCGATCAGGAAATCCCGAAAGAAAGCTACGCCGAGCAGCTTCAGAAAACGAACGGATCGCCGGTAACTACTTATGTACCTTTCAGGAACGGACTTTTCCTCGCTTCTGCCGCAAGTATCGCTCTTTCAAAAAACTGTGATGTGATTTTTTACGGAGCACACCATGACGACGCTGCCGGAAACGCTTATCCTGACTGTAGTTCTGTTTTCAACGACGCAATGAATACCGCTGTTTATGAAGGCAGCGGCCGTCAGCTTCACATCGAAGCTCCGTTTGTTTCATGGGGAAAAAAAGACGTTGTTGAGCTCGGACTGAAATTAAATGTTCCGTATGAACTGACATGGAGCTGCTATGAAGGCAGAGACAAGCCATGCGGAAAATGCGCAACCTGTCTTGACAGAAAAGCTGCTTTTAAGGCCAACGGACTTGATTTGATATAAGGAGAGTTTTTATCAATGAAAAACACATCAGATTCACTGACCCTTCTGGGAAATCAAAAAACTACGTATCCAAACGATTATTCACCGGATATTCTTGAAACATTTCAGAATAAGCATCCCGAAAACGATTATTTCGTGAAGTTCAACTGCCCTGAATTCACGAGTCTCTGTCCCATAACGGGACAGCCGGATTTCGCTTCAATTACAATTTCGTATGTTCCGGACGCTCGTATGGTCGAAAGCAAATCGCTTAAGCTGTATCTTTTCAGTTTCAGGAATCACGGTGA
>CAMHNT010000282.1 GCA_946186535.1 uncultured Clostridia bacterium | reverse complement strand
ATTTAAAGTTTTGTAACAATTTTATGTCGCAAATGTGGTAAAATAGAATATGGTTTTTTAAATTATTTTAAGGTGGGATTCCATGACCCGGAATGATAAAAAAATATATACTAAATATATTGTCATAATTGTGGCATGCTTTGTTCTCGAAATATTTATTTCAAATTTCGGTGCGCTTTCCATGATGTTCGGCGGCGCCGAGGAGAAAAAGCTTTCCATCGGAAACGCTCTTTACTTTTCCGACGGAAAAACAGTCGTTAAGAATGACGACGGAAGCGAATCGGAAGAGGATTTTGTCACGTTTAAAAATGTCGGAACCGAGATGAAAAATATCTGCCTCTCGCTGACGGGAGATTACTATCAGTTCGTTGACGTTGAGGTTTCCTTTACGGACGATAATTTTTCTTATAACGACGGTTTTGATTACAACAGACTCAGCACCACGATGCTTGTCGGAAACGGTGAGAAGTCCTATTTCAATGTCAGCTCGTTCGGAGAGGTGAAGGATCTCAGAGTCAACATCGGAGGCTCGAACGGCACGGTTACGGTTGATGAGATTACGCTGAATGCCGTTCCCGAGTTCGGCTTCAGCGTAATAAGATTTCTTTTCCTTTCGGCATTGGGAATTGTAATATATTTCGGATATTGGAAAATAACGGTAAAAAAATCCGACTATCTTCTTCTGAAATTAGTTGCGGCGCTGATGTGTCTGGCGGTTATTTCCGTTTCAATGTCGATTGCAAATACAAGCGACAGCAATTTTCTGGATTCGTACCCGTCAGAGCATATCTCCGATGAAGATCAGTACAGACAGCTTTTCGAAGCCTTCAAGAAGGGTCAGCTCTATCTCGATATAGATTTCTCCTCCGACAAGTTCGAGGAGATGGAAAATCCCTACGACCGAAGCGAGAGAAATGTTTCGGATCTCTCCGGTCTGTTCTGGGACAGAGCCTACTACAACGGAAAGCTGTATTCCTACTTCGGCGTTGCGCCGATATTTACGGTTTATTATCCCGTGAACATTCTGACCGGAAAAGTGCCTACAACTCTGTTTGTTTCGACGCTGTTGTGTATTTATGCTGTGATATTCATATCTCTTCTGTATATTGAATTCATAAAGCGGTTCTGTAAGGAAGTTCCGCTCGTCCTGGCGATACTGGGAGAGGTTGCGCTGCTGTTCGGTTCGCTTATATTCGCAATTGCGATGGAATTACAGTTCTATTATACGGCGGTTCTTTCCGGCATCGGCTGGACGGCGGCTTTCCTTTATTTTATACTGAAAGCGTATTTCGAAACGGAGAGCTTCAGGAAACGTCTGATTTTACTTGTTCTGAGCGGTATTTCGGTTGTACTTATCGTTGCTTCAAGACCGACTTTGATCCTGTATTGCTTTGCGGCGATTGTCCCGGCATGGTTTATCCTTTCGGACAAGAAGGCGGAGATGAAGAAAAAAATCGCTTATGTATGCTCGATAGGTATCCCGGTGTTTATCGGAGCGGTGCTTATAATGGTTTATAACTACAAGCGTTTCGACAATCCGTTTGAGTTCGGATTCAACTATCAGCTCACTGTCAGCATGGCAAAAGCGAACACCGTAACGCTTGCGATGATCCCGGCAATGCTGTATCACTATTTCTTCCAGCAGCCGCTTGTAAAAACAAAATTCCCCTACATCGAAATCAAGAGCATGACATGGTCAAGCTATTCAAGATACAACTACACCGGAAGAACGATGGGAATTTTCACATATCCTCACACCTGGGGAATCTTCATGCTTCCGTTCACCCTGAAGAAGAAGGATAAGTTCAAAACGGCATTCCTTCTCACATTCACCGGTCTGGCAGTATTGATGGCATTTATCGATATGTGCAAAGCAGGTTCACATTACAGATATACAACCGATATTCTCATGCCGGTAGCCATTATTTCTCTTGTCGGACTATTCGATGTATTGGCGGAGCTTAAAAAGATTTCGAAGAAAGCGTATATTGCAGGCTATGTATTTATAGTTCTGTTCATGATTGTGACGATAGTGATCGGCTATCTGATGATTTTTGCAAACGAAACCACAAAGCTGCTCAGAGACTATCCACTTGTTGCATATCAATTAAAAAACTTGTAAAATATACAAAAATATGTTGAAAAACTCCTTTGAGAATGTTAAAATAGATGTATCTAAAATAACATTTTCAAAGGAGTTTTCGGTATGAGTGATAAGTTTGTAATTGCCGTAAGCCGTCAGTACGGAAGCGGCGGTCATGAAATCGGAAGAAAGCTTGCGCAGAAGCTTAACATCAAGTTCTATGACAAGGAGCTTCTTTCAAAAATAGCAAAGGACAGCGGCATGTCTCAGAATCTCGTTGAATTCTACGATGAGATGCCGACGAAGAGCCTGCTTTTTTCGCTTGCGATGGATGCGTATCCGATGTCGTTCGCCGAAGTTCCGTTGAATCAGAAGGTGT
Source organism: uncultured Clostridia bacterium (assembly GCA_946186535.1). Lineage (GTDB taxonomy): Bacteria > Bacillota > Clostridia > Oscillospirales > Acutalibacteraceae > RUG592. Next base: position 444 of record CAMHNT010000282.1, on the reverse strand, counting down.
ATCAGGCGCAGGTTGAAACGATAAAGAAAATCGCCGAGGAAGAGTCGTGTGTTATAATAGGCAGATGTGCCGACAGCATTCTCAGCGAGCACAAGAACCTTGTGTCTGTTTTTGTTCATTCGGATATGGATTCGAAGATTCAGAGGGTTGTTGAGCGTGACGGACTGACGAAGGAGAAGGCGAGGGAGAGGATCATAAAAACCGACAAGAAGCGTGCATCCTTCTACAACTTCTATTCTCTTGAAAAGAAATGGGGAGAAGCGAATTCTCACGATCTGACCGTTGACAGCGGAAAGCTTGGAATCGATGAAACGGTTGTTCTGCTTTATGATTATATCAAGCTCAGAGGATTTTTAAAATAATTTTCTGTGTTTTGCGAAGCCTATTAGAGTTTCGCTCAAGCCTTTTCAAAGGTACCCCAAGGGCACTTCCTTCGGGGCGCTT
>CAMHNT010000281.1 GCA_946186535.1 uncultured Clostridia bacterium | reverse complement strand
GAAGGGAGATAAACCAAATATACTTTATAAAGAAGGAGAATTTCATTTTCCCTTTTTATGGATATTAACACAGATTCAATTATCATATATTGTCGGCCGTTATCCTACTTCCGAATTGTATGACAATCACGGAGCGTATGTGCTTATCAAGGGCGGCTCTCGTTTTCGCTGGCTTCAGTCAAAATGTTTTGTTATTCTTATAAACTGCCTGTTTTTTTATGGCGTAGTTATATTGTCAGCCTTCGTTTTTGCCGAGTTCAACGGTTTTTCAATGCAGTTTCTTATTGAACCGTCTTCGTCACCGCTGCTGTTAACGTCCGAAAATAATTTAACAGGTTGGAATTTGATATTGCTTTTGCTGCTTCCGTTATTGACCTCAATCGCATTATCGTATGCACAGTTAGCGGTTACTCTTTTTATGAATTCCGTTATAGGATTTACCTTTGTTTTGGGTATATGTGCAGTTTCTATATATTTTGAAGCTTTTTTCATCTTTCCCAATTGCTCTGCTCTGAGCAGAAATGCACTTTTTATTGCCGGAACAATAGAAACGAATAAAGCAATAGTATTGTTATTTTCCATTACGGCCGTCAGTATATTTATATGCCATATTTATTTCGGTAAAACCGATATTATAAGGAAAGGTAAAAATATATGAAAACTACTTCCATACAAATTTCAAAAGCCTGCAAGTCAATAAAGGGTACACCTATACTGCAGGAAGTATCTGTTGAAATGAAAAGCGGATATGTCTACGGTTTTCAAGGAAAAAACGGCAGCGGAAAAACAATGCTGATGAGAGCGATCTGCGGATTGATAAGCTTGGATTCCGGAGAGATTGTAATCAATGGTGAAAGACTTCACAAGGATATATCGTTTCCGAGAAGCATAGGCGTTTTAATTGAGAACCCGGCATTCTTAAACAATATGACGGGATTTCAGAATCTGAAACTACTTTCCGATATAAAAGATCGCTTACCGGATGAGGAGATTTCAGATACTCTTGCTTCCGTAGGGCTTGATCCTGATGACAAGCGTGTTTACAGAAAGTATTCATTAGGTATGAAGCAAAAATTGGGAATAGCCGCCGCAGTAATGGGAAGCCCCGATATTGTTATACTTGATGAACCTATCAATGCAATAGACCTGGACGGAGTGGAGCTTGTCCGCAGTATTTTATCCGATTTGAAATCAAAGGGCTCAATAGTAATTATTGCTTGTCACGACCGTGAGGAGCTTGAAGCGTTGTCGGATGTGATATTATCAATTGAGAAGGGCAGAGTTGTTGATGAAAAATAAAGTTCTTATTCTGTTTGTCACGGCAATATTTATCGGCGCTGTCGCATACAGAATCTATTTTGTTAATCACATAAGCTATCACAATCCCGAAAGAGAGTTGTACAATATCGGTGACACAATATTGTATAACGGATTGGAAATATCTGTTTCCGGATACAGTATATATTCAGGCGATGAATTTAACGCTGCTTATGAGGGGCAGTTTGATTTTGATGCAGATCAATATGACCTTCTGTTTGATGTGTCGCTTAAAAATCCCACAGATGAAGCCGTATCATTCAATGCTGTCCAGACAGGAATGATGTATGATAATAAATACGGAGGAATGGTAAATCCTTTATTGTATCAGTTTTTCAATCCGGATACTCCCGGAACGCTTGAAATAGCTCCGAACAGTGAAAGGACGGTTACATTGGCATTTCCGTATGAATCAGATACTTTAGCGGAAAATTCAAGATTTATTATATCTCTGTATCCGCGCAAGATTTCTGTATTGCTTGATGAAGATAAATAAAAAAGACCGTGCAGACAAAAATGGTTTGCGCGGTCATCGCTTTTGATATATGGATATCAGTCGATTGTTTTTCTGTTTTTCTTTGTTATCCGAAGCAATTTTAATAACACAAACCGCAGTATTAAAGTTAATCATAATAAGATGCAAAATCAGGAGGTTTTATTCATTTTTGCAGCGGTAATCTGAGAGTAAAAATCGTGATAAAATCTATATTTTCTGAGAAAGAGATTCAAAAATAGCAAATGAGAATATAAGAGAATACGAGAGAATAAATTCAAATAAAAGAGATTTTATAAAAGTAAATTAAATTTTTAAAAAAATGTGTTGACATCGGGGCTTGTCTGTGGTATTATAACAAAGCACGAATGCGAAAGAAATCAGTTAAGATATTCGCATAAACTTACAATTTGTTTAGGAGGAAAAGACTATGTCAACTTTTATGGCAAAAAAAGGCGAAGTTGAGCGCAAGTGGTATATCCTTGACGCTGCAGGCAAGCCGCTCGGTCGTGTAGCTGCTCAGGCTGCTGTACTTCTCAGAGGCAAGCACAAGCCAACATACACACCGCACGTAGATTGCGGCGATCACGTAATCATCATCAACTGCGAAAAGGCAGTTCTCACAGGTAACAAGCTCACTCAGAAGAAGTGGCAGCGCCACACAGGCTATGTAGGCCACCTCAAGGAGACTCGTTACGATACATTGATGGCAACAAAGCCGACAAAGGCAGTGGAGCTTGCTGTTAAGGGCATGATTCCTAACAACTCTATCGGCAGAGATGCATTGCTCAGACTTCGTCTGTTCGAGGGTGCAGAGCACATTCATGCAGCACAGAAGCCCGAAGTTTGGGATAAGTAAGGAAGGAGGACTAAATTATGTACGATAATTCAAATTATTTCTACGGCACAGGCAGAAGAAAGAGTTCTGTTGCAAGAGTAAGAATTTACCAGGGCACAGGTAAGATCACAATCAACGACAGAGATATTGATGATTACTTTGGTCTTGAGACACTCAAGCTCATCGTTAGACAGCCTCTCAACCTTACAGAAACAGCTGAGAAGTTCGACGTTGTTTGCAGAGTTGCAGGCGGCGGCGTAACAGGTCAGGCAGGTGC
>CAMHNT010000280.1 GCA_946186535.1 uncultured Clostridia bacterium | reverse complement strand
TTTCAAGGGAGTTTTGTGTACTATGACGGAAAATATGCAAGCAGATTCGGTGCTACGCCGTCAGGCGGTCTTTGTGCGGTGTTGCCTTAAGGGCTTTGCCCTTAACAACCCACGAGGGCTCTGCCCTCGACCTGCCAGCTTTTTGAAAAAAGCTGGGCAAAAACTTTAACCGTCCTCTTAAAACCTTTTTTCGATTTTAAAATTTACTCTTCTTTCCTCATCTTTTTAAGTATGGAAGTTATTTTTTCGCTTGTTAAAGAAATAACACAGCAATTAAAAACTCCAAAGAATATTTTACTCTTTTTCTTCCAATGTTACAATACTGAATTTGACGGTTGTTTCGATAAAATATCGTGAATTTTCGTTCTTTTGCCCTTCATCGGTCCATTTCACCTTATCACTGAAGCTCGAATAGCTTTCTTCATGACGAAGTGAAACGGGCGAATCATTCGGTATTTTTATGTTCAGTCTGCTTTCCGAAGCCACAGCGGAAATATTTCCCGTCACCGAAAGGAAATCCAGATTAGCCGCAGACATCTTCATATCAGCCGAAACGCCTCCTACAATATTCCCTATATTCAGAGTTGAATTATTGACGTTGATTCTTGAAGAGACAGCCTCGAGCATATCTGTTTTCATAACAGACGATATTCCGGAAAGCGAAAATTCTCCTCTCGAATGGATCTCACCGGCTGAAACCGTTGTGCCGCTCATTTCGAAAACAACTTCCCCTGCGCTGAGCGTTTGAGCGGAAACCGCAGAATTATAGAGGTTAAAGCTCATGTCCATTGCGCTTTCGAGGTCACAGAGCTTAACCTCGGCATTGCTTCCGTTTAAAGAGTAACCGCCCTTATAATTATCCGGAACGGAAACATTAATGACTATATCTTTAACTCCGTTAGTCACCCCGGTTAAATTGTCCTGAACATAGAGCGTACCGTTTTCAACGGCGGTCCGCAGAAAAACCTTATTGTTGAACTTATCGGGATGAGCGATGGAAATCCTCATGAAATCATCGTCTGTCGGTTTGAATTCTACCGTACAGTTCTCTGCGTAAACCTCTATCGTATTAAATTCATTCAGCTGATACCGGGCTTCGTCCGACAGCGTGCCGCCCTTGATATCCGAAATATCGAACGGCTCTGCTTTCTGATACCGGATTTGGGAATCTCCGGACTGTAAATTTTCCTCAATTATATCATAAACGGAACTTATATTTACGTTTGCCCTCCTGATCATCACAACTCCGACAGAAGACAGAACCGATCCGACAACAAGAGAAACCGCGAACAGCTTCAATGATCTTTTCATAGCTCAGTTCCTCTCTTTCGTTCTGTTGTGCAAAACATTTCCCATGAATCCGGGGAACTTTTTCACCGCGCCCAACGCTCCGCCAAAAACAGCGGCACAAAGCATGATGAAAGCAAATGTCAGAAATATTCCTCCGATTCCGAGAAGCATAAATCCTGTATTAAGCGAAGCGGACATAAACGCAGCCACGCTCACAAGAGCCCCTGCGGCGCACAGCGCAACAACAGCCGCAAGCAGAATCACCCCCACCGAAACCGCAAGCACCTCATACAAAGCACAGACAGGAATCAGCAGAACAAACTTCAACACGCTCAGCGGAGTTTTCTCTCCCCTCTGAGAGCTGCTCAGAACGGAATCCACTCCGTCAATCGGAATGGGGACTCCGTTTCTGTAGCCGTCCGCTATTTCCTTCGGAGAGCGAAGCTTGCTTATGATATCGTCCTCGCTCAGTCCTTCGTCGATTCTGTCGGTAAAATACTGATTGTAATCGTTCATCAGAACGAATTTGTCCTCGTCTGGAACGCCATCAAGTTCGACCATAAGGTCATACATAAACTGCGACTGTGTCATAGAAGATAATCCCTCATTTTCAAAGTATTACCGTCGGGAATGAAATACGTAGCGTCTGCGTTTTCGTCAATCTCGGGAGATATATTCGTGTGAATATAGAGCGTATCAAGACCGACGCCCTTACCGCCTTTTATATCGGCAGTCGGGTCGTTTCCGACCATAATCGTTTCCTTCGGGTCAAGCTTATACCGGCTGAGCAGCGCATTATAAAAATGCGGGTCGGGTTTACTGCACTCCTCATCGGAAGAAATCACAATGCCGTCGAACTTGTCCCTGATACCAAGAATCCGGAGCTCGTCCCATGTGAAGGAACGCTGGGCGTTTGTGAGAAGAAAGACGTTTGCTCCGCTTTTTTTCAGATCGTCAAGAAGCTCCTTTATCCCGTCATAGAGTCTGATATACTCACGCGACAAATCTCTGAAAAACAGAGCCGTCTCCAGAACCTCTTCGTCACTCACCTCGACACCCTTGTCCGAATAGAGCTTTTTAAAAACCTTTTCGATTTTGATATCGATATATTTATATTCGGGGTGGAGCCTGTTTATGACTGCCTTTTCCTCGTCAACAAATTTTATATATGTATCCCAAAGCCGGGCGGCGGTGTACCTTGCGCCTTTTTTTGTGTAATACTCTGCTGTTTTCTCCCAGAGAGCGATATCTCCCTCATCGGTATGGATATCGGCGAGAGTGCCGTATAGGTCGAACATATAATTTTTGTACATATTTATCCCCCTGCTCTTCAAAAAGCGTCGTCTCGTAACCAAACCGTTTTTACGATATGATTTACCGAAGGCGATGAAATTGTAATTTTATAGAATAATCCGAACTTCTGCATTATGCAGAATTGTATATTTATTATATTATAAATAAATACAGGAGTAAAGTCAATTATTTAAGGCAATACCGCAGGTTTTTTGAATCGGTTAAGATTTTATTAACATTTATAAATTATCAATTTTCAAAGTTTCAAAAAACTTTGAAAGAGGACTATTAAGTTTTTGACGCACTTTTTTCAAAAGGCGCCCCGAAGGAAGTGCCCTTGGGGTA
>CAMHNT010000279.1 GCA_946186535.1 uncultured Clostridia bacterium | reverse complement strand
CGGCATCGGCACCAAACGTGGTCAGCTTTATCGCAAGCTGGACATCGACTCTGTCGGTGCCCTTGTGCGTTTTTATCCGAGAACCTACGAGGACTGGAGCAAAATTACGGCTATATCTGATCTTACTGTCGGAGAAACATATTGTATAAAAGCAGTTTTGAATTCACCGATATCCGAACATAGAGTTGCCGGAGGAAAGCTTCTGGCTTCAACTCAGATAACCGACGGATATTCCTATCTTAAACTTGTTTTTTTCAACAATAGGTTTATTAAATCCATGCTGAAAACAGGGGAGGAGTATCTGTTTTACGGAAAGGTTACCGCCTCAGGCAGTATTAAGGAACTTGTGAACCCTGCGTTTTCAAAATCAGGTTCCGGAAATGCTATTCATCCGATCTACAGCCAGGTTATGGGACTGACTACAAAACAGATCGAAGCATCCGTAAAAAAAGCTTTGGCTATGCTTCCCGAAACAATAAAAGACCCGATTCCCGGAAGCGTCAGAAACGAGTATAATCTGATCGGATTAAAGGATGCGCTTCTGAAAATCCATTTTCCGGATTCTTCCGAGGATGTTTCTGCGGCTCGCCGCAGATTGATTTTTGAGGAACTTCTTGTTCTTGTGCTGGGACTTAGTTCTCTGAAGTCACTTCCCGATAAAGAGTCATCGGTTGAGATCAGGAATGACTTTACGGATGAGTTTTTATCGCTTCTGCCTTTCAGGCTGACGAACGCTCAGAGAAAGGCGATTGATGACTGCACCGATGATATGATCAACAAAAACAAAGCGATGAACAGACTCGTTCAGGGGGATGTCGGTTCCGGAAAAACAATGGTTGCTGCTGCGGCAGCATACAACTGCATCAGAAACGGATATCAGGCGGCTATGATGGCGCCGACCGAGATTCTCGCACAGCAGCATTTTCAGACATTTGAGAATCTTTTTTCCGGCACGGATATCAGAGTAAAGCTTCTGACAGGTTCAATGACGGCTAAGCAGAAAAGGCTTGTTCTTGAGGATCTGGCTCTTGGTCTGATTGATTTCGTTGTGGGAACTCATTCGCTTATTTCCGACAATGTTTCCTTCAGAAATCTTGGAGTTGTCATAACAGATGAACAGCACCGTTTCGGAGTCCGTCAGCGTGCCGATCTTCTCTCGAAAGGAAAAAATCCTCATCTGCTCGTTATGTCCGCAACACCGATTCCCAGAACGCTTGCTCTTATGATTTACGGAGATCTCGATATTTCCGTAATAAACGAATTGCCTCCCGGAAGGCAGATAGTCGATACGTTTCTTGTTGACGATTCAAAACGGATTCGTGTGTACAATTTTTTGATAAAACATATTGAAGAGGGCCGTCAGTGCTACATAGTGTGCCCCGCTGTTGAGAACACCGAAACGGGTTTGATCGGAGTTGAAGAGTATGCCGAAGAGCTTCGGAATACTTTTTTTAAGAATTATTCTGTTGCCGTTCTTCACGGAAAAATGAAGTCTGCCGATAAAGACGCTGTTATGGGCAGTTTTATCGAAGGAAATATCGATGTCCTGGTTTCGACAACCGTTATAGAAGTAGGAGTCAATGTTCCGAATTCTACGATAATGATGATAGAAAATGCTGAGCGTTTCGGATTGTCCCAGCTTCATCAGCTGAGGGGACGAGTGGGCAGAGGTGAATATAAATCATACTGCATACTTGTTTCAAATGCTGGCGGCGAGGATGCCAAGCGTAGGCTGCGTGCATTATGTTCAACGAACGACGGATTTAAAATTGCCGATGAAGATCTGAAGCTGAGAGGACCCGGTGATTTTTTCGGCTCACGTCAGCATGGACTTCCCGAGCTTAAGATAGCTGATCTGGCTGAAAATGTAGGTATTTTACAGGATGCTCAGAATGCTGCAAAGGAAATTGCGGACGGATTTTCCAATCTGCAGAATGATGATTTCCGGGGCTTGAGAGCCGAAGTAAAAATGTTATTTAATAATGTCGGTCAGCAGTTAAATTAAAATATTAAAGAATAAAGAAAAGAGGAAAAGAAAATGCGTTTAAAACGTGCTGCAGCTATTGTTGCTGTTGTGGCATTGCTTTTGAGTTGTTTTTGTGTAAGCAGCGCAGATGCCGCAACTTTTACTACCGATGTGGAAACGACGTCAAAGGCAATTTATTTGCTCAATCTTGATACGGATACTCTGGTTTATGAAAAAAATTCTACCGAAAAAATGTATCCTGCATCTACAACAAAGATTATGACTTACATAGTTACAGTAGAGCATATCGTAGATTTGAAGGGAACAGAGGTTGTTGTTGATCAGGACATTCTTGATTTGCTTTTGGGTACCGGAAGTTCTCTTTCCGGACTTGAATACTTTTCCGGTCAATCCGTAACGGTTTATGATCTTCTTAACTGCCTGATGATAAAATCCGGAAACGATGCAGCTATGCTTCTTGCGGATTTTGTAGGAAACGGATCTATTGAAGCTTTCGTTGATATGATGAATGAAAAGGCTCAGGAGCTTGGCTGTAAGAATACCCATTTTGTGAATCCTCACGGTCTTCATGATGATGATCATTATACTACGGCAGAAGACCTCGCTATTATAACTCGTTATGCTCAGACTCTTCCGGAGTTCAATGAGATTACAAATACAGTCACTACTTATCTTTCAATTGACACAGAAAAGGAATATCCTCTTATCACGACAAACTATCTGATCGATGAAACCCGCGGCGGAGATTACTATTATGAGTACACAAAGGGCATAAAAACAGGTACAACGGATGAAGCAGGATACTGCCTGGTTTCAACCGCTTCAAACGGAGGATATACATATTTATGTGTTGCATTGGGTGCTCCTTCTGTGGATTCCAACTTGGAAGAGGTTGAGGAAAACGGAGCAATGATTGATACAAAAGCTTTGTATCAGTGGGCTTTTGCTAATCTTG
>CAMHNT010000278.1 GCA_946186535.1 uncultured Clostridia bacterium | reverse complement strand
ATTTCGGACGGAGTTTCAGCTATAGAGAATCTGTAAAGAATATATTGTGTAAGAACAGAAAAAAGCGAACACCCTATTGTTAAAAACAATGTTATGCGAAATACTTTGTTCTTATTAAATAATCTTGAAAATTCGGAAGCCAAAAGATTACTCATTTTTAATACCTCACTTTATGTCTTGTCTTTTGAAAATAAAAATTCCCAGTGCGGTTGTAATAATCATAATACTGCAGTCGCACAGTATATATCTCATTGAACGCTCCGGAAGCTGTCTTATATTTGACGAATATTGACAGACATCTTCAGTCTGGCAGTACGGAAGAACGTCGTTAAGAACCAAAAGTACGTTTCTTTCCGCTTCGGCGAGCGACCGTCCCCGTTCGCACTCGATCTTTTCCCTGAAAAGATCCTGTTCCATCTCGGTAAGAGCGTCCCAGTCCTCCTGGTCTGCGCCGTTTTCCAAAAACTCAAAGAAAATTTCGTCAACCTCTGTCGAAACCGTAAAATTGATTTCTTCCAGAGTTTCTGTCGGAAGAAGCATTTCATAGACTGCGTCTCCGAAGAAAAGGAGAATTACGGCGAGTATCATTGAGGCCGTCACCGCTTTCGACCTCGAATTCATGAGAAACGTGAGAAGAAGAAAAATTGCTGTATAAACAGCCGTGACGGAAATCCCGATCAGTTGGGTCTTTAAAATGAATGATACGGAAAAGTAGTTAATCGAATCTGAAAATCTCGAGCATAGCGTCATGATAAACACGCAGACCGACGAAATTATCAGCTCCGCCGCAAAGCATACAACAAAATCAGCAATGTATACGGATATTCTTGAGTGACCCGAAATCAGTTTGTTTCGTATAGTACCGTCACTGTATTCCTTTCCTATGAACAGACTTACGAAAAATGCGGAGACGATTCCGGCATAAAGAAAGCATGACATCTGGAGACACGAAAGATGCAGAAACGACTGGTCGGCATAAAAAAGATCATATGCCTTTGACGCATAATAAACGGCAACAAGCGAAATTCCAACGCAGGAAGCAAGGACTATATAAAAAAGCTTCGTTCTGAAAAGTCTTGAAAATTCCGCCGAAAGAAGATTATTCATGCTCGGCACCGCCCAAGAGTGAAATATAAAAGCTTTCAAGACTTTCGTCGTGTTCCTCCATTGAAATAATTTCGCAGTTTTCTTCAGCGAGAGCCGAAACGAGCTGCGAGAAATTAGGCTTTGCATAAGCGTCGGCTGTAGTTGCGTCGAGTATTTTGTATTCGATATTCATACTGTCGAGAACTCTTGCGAGAGCCTGTGTATTCGTCACTGTCATGCGAACGCATTTTCTGCACGCAGCCTCAAGCTCCTCTGCGCTCATTTCCTTTACGATCCGTCCCTCATCGATGAATCCGTAGTGAGTTGCAAGTCGTGAGAGCTCGTCGAGAATGTGACTTGAAATCAGAACAGTGATTTTTTTCTCACGGTTGAGCTTTAGAATCAATTCACGGATTTCAATGATACCCTGTGGGTCGAGTCCGTTGATAGGCTCGTCCAATACGAGAAAGTCTGGATTTCCGCAGAGCGCAACTGCAATTCCCAGACGCTGGCGCATTCCGAGGGAGAAGTTCTTCGCTTTCTTCTTGCCGGTGTTTTCAAGTCCGACAAGTTCGAGAAGTTCGTCGATTCCGTCAAAGCTCGGAAGCCCGAGAACACGATACTGCTGCTTGAGATTATCCTTCGCAGTCATGTCAAGATAAATAGACGGTGTCTCGACAACTGCCCCCATTCTTCTGCGGGACTGTGAAATATCCTTTTCGTTGTTTTTAATTCCGTAAAGCTCATAGTCACCGCTCGACGGACGCTGAAGACCGCAGATGAGTCGGATAAGAGTTGTTTTTCCGGCGCCGTTCTTTCCGACGAATCCGTAAACCGAGCCTCTCGGTACATTCATCGTAAGTCCGTTGAGAGCTTTGAAGTTTCGATATTGCTTACACAAGTTGTTTGTTTTCAGAACATAGTATTCCATAGTTAGACCTCCTCTTTCTTTCTGAAAAAATTATATCATAAAAAAGTCAAGAAACCGGTCAAGAAAAAGTCAAGATTTTGTCAAGATTTCATCTTAAAACCGATACCGTAAACTGCTTCAATGTAATCCTTTCCGTTAACTGACTGAAGTTTTTTTCTGACGTTGCTTATATGCTGTTTGAGCGAACGTTCGGTGCAGTCGGGCGTATCTTCGCTGATCTTTTCGAGAATTGTTGTTTTTCCGACAGGTCTCTGGGGATTTTGCATCAGCAGTTTTAATATTGCACATTCGGTTCTGGTGAGATGTACTTCGGTATTATCGACTGTTGCGGTAAGTGTGTCTGAGTGTAAAGTCAGTTCCCGAAAAGAGAGTTCGGAAGCTTCCGAGCCGAGATTCTTCTTTCTGAGCTGTACTGTGATTCTTGCAAGAAGCTCATCCATCTCAAACGGCTTGGTAACATAATCAGCTGCGCCGCCAAGCAGCAGATCAACTTTATTTGATGTGTCGGCTTTTGCGCTGACTACGATAACCGGTATATCCTTTATTTTCGGCATAAGCTCTTCGCCGCTGAGTCCGGGAAGCATAAGGTCAAGCAATATCAGATCGGGCTTTTCTTTGGAGAGTACAAACAATGCCTCTGTACCTGAAAATGCTCTTGATACGGTATATCCTTCGGCATTCAGAGTTTCTTCCAGCATATTTCCTATGTATAAATCATCTTCAATGATAAAAATGTGAAACATCCTATGTAATCCTTTCTTTATAATAAATCTGCGGCAAGAGTTCTTTTTTTCTGCATATAGCTTATGATCAAAAAATGCATAAATAATCCTTTGTTTTTTATCAATTTTTATTATATCAAGGTGACATAATAAAGTCAAGTTACGGTTATGTTTCAGTTAAGGCAATACCGCACAGAGATTGTGCCGAAGATGCGCAGTAGATTTTTTCGTC
>CAMHNT010000277.1 GCA_946186535.1 uncultured Clostridia bacterium | reverse complement strand
GGAAAAATACTTTATCAGATTACCGAGAAAGGAAAAGAAATTCTCATTACCGATTACGAAAAAAAGAAAAAAATTTTAGAAATTGCTAAAAAGGAAATGGAGGACAGATATGAATAAATATCGTTTTTGTAGCGGTCTGGCAATTTTTCCGGAACATGATATGAAAATGCTCAGCAGACTGAGCTCGCTTGGCTGGCATCTGAAATCTTTTTCCGGACTGCTTTATACATTTGAAAAAGGTAAACCGATCAATTATATTTACAGCATAAATCTTGAAAATGCCGTAGATGACAATATGCTTTCATTATATCGCGAAAGTGGTTGGGAGCCTGTTATTGCGCAAAACGGATATCAAATTTTCAGGGCACCGTACGGAACTTCACCTATTTTTTCAGACACCGAATCAGAGATTCAGGTGCTGGAGGAAAACCGTAAAAAATTCGGAAAAGCTTCGTTTGTTTCATTCTTGGCAGTAATTCTTTGTTTGATTCTTTCTTTTCTTGATTTTATTCCTTTTATCGTTTTGATGTTGTTTTATGTAACTGCCTGGGCATGTTTTGTGTTTGCATTTTTTCCGTTTGTTGGTTTATGCTTTAAAATAAGAAAATTAAAGAAGGAGTGATAAAATATGATATTATCTTTTTTACCCGTAATTTTGACGGTAGAAACATCTAAGACCGGTTTCGGAAAATCAGTTTTATTTTTTATTGCATTATATTTTGTTGTTAAATGGGCAGTAAAAAACGGAATTCGAGAAGCATATGAAGAAGCCAATGAAGACAAATACCCTGAGGAGTTTTTAAACTTCTCAGAAGAGAAGCCTTCCAAAGAAAAGAGTGAGGAAAAATGAAACGAGCTGCGCTCATCACGGATATCTCCGGACTCGGAAACTGTTCCGGAACAGCGAACATTTCCATACTTTCCTATATGGGGATAGAAACCTGTATTATTCCAACCGCTATTCTTTCGGCTCAGACAGGATTCAGTGATTATTATATTTATGATTTTACGGAAAATATGCGGAAGTATATTTCTTCACTCGAAAAAATAAATCCATGTTTTGACGCTGTTTATGTCGGTTTTCTCGCAAACAAAGCTCAGGCTGATATTGTGAAGAATTTCATTGAGCATTTCAGATCACCGGATACAGTTGTTATCACCGATCCGATAATGGGAGATAACGGAAAAATTCACGGTTATTTCGACGATGAACTGTGCAATAGAATTTCCAAAATAGTATTAGATTCGAATATTATAACGCCTAACCTTACCGAGCTTTGTATATTGGCGAAAGGAAACTATGATTTTGTTTCAGGGCTTAACGAAAAAGAAAAATACGACGAAATATATCGGCTTTGCAAAAACATTTCAGAGAAAAATGTCGGAACTGTTATTGTTACGGGAATAGAAAACGGACAGGAAAGCTTCTCAAATCTCGTGGCAGACAGAAAGGGTTACGAAATCGTTCACTCAAAAAAATGCGGAGGAAGCTTCAGCGGAACCGGAGATATATTCACATCGATTATTTGCGGAGCTGTTTTAAACGGTCAGACTCCATTTGAGGCGACTGAAAAGGCCTCGAAGTTTATTTCCGGAATTTTGGAACAATCTCACCAAAAAATTTCAGACAGAAACTACGGAATTCCGTATCAGCTTTTGTTGTCTGATTCCATGCTATAACACTATATATAAAACAAAATAAATATCCTTACAATACAAAAATCACCTTTAAACATATAAATGAGTTTAAAGGTGATTTGACATAATTGGTATAAAATATTATTTCTTAAAAATATGATTATATCGTCCTTTTTCAATATTAGGGAAAGCAGTACGAATTCGCCGGCTTCTCTTTTGAACAGCAGAAATATGAGTTTTGAGTTTTTCTCTCAAAGCGTCCATTTCAGCCTTTTTGTCGGAGATAGAATTCTTCATTTCGCTGGTTCTTTCTGAAACTGCTTCTCTGAGTTTTTCGACATCAGGTTCTCTTTCCTCGATGGTTTCCTTAAGCTTTTCCCCACGCTCCATGACAGCTATTGTTCCGTCGCTGAGGTTGGTTCCTATAGATTCGGAAAGCTTTTGAAGTTTGGCCTCGATTTCACTGACAGCACGAAGATTTTTTCGTATCTGCAGGATATTAATAACTGTTATAACAACGTCTGTCAAAAGGACAGAATAGAACAGCGTCAACAATGCGATGCCGATTTTTACAGGAATTATTTCGATAATCTTCATGAAAGTAGGATGAACAACGTTGATTACAAGAACGCATGCAAGTCCCCAGAGAAGAGAAAATTTGAGACAGACATATCCCTTAATATTAAACGGCTCCTCAGTGTAATCCCACCATTTTTCGTGGAAAAAACGTTCAAAAATATAACCGCAAAAGAATTCGAGCAGTGATGTATAGACTGTTGAAGCTGCGAACAGCAACACCCAATTTTCTTTAATCGGCTCAAGGGATACGACAACCAGAAGAACACCAAAGCCATAAATAGGACATGCCGGCCCGTTAACAAACCCTCGGTTTACAAATTTGCCTTTAACAGTAGCCGCATAAACAACCTCAAGGCACCAGCCTATAAAACAATAAACTATAAATATGAAAAGTGTATCATAAAAAGAATAATTCAACAAATCACTTCCCCGATAAACGGAGCCCTCAAACGCAAAAAGCGAAGAGGTCTTATTTTTATTTTTCGTTTTTTAGATGTTTAACGTGTTTTTTAATGGCGTCAAATGTTTCTGCGCTGATAATATGCTCCATACGGCACGCATCCTCAACTGCAATTTTCGGGTCAACTCCAAGCTCAATAAACCATGCCGACAAAAACGTATGTCTTTCATACATTCTTTCAGCAATCTCACGACCGGATTCGGCGAGAGTTATATATCCTTTGTGGTCAACCTCAATAAATCCGTTTTCACGCAGATTTTTCATAGCTATACTGACACTCGGTTTTGAATATTCAAGCTC
>CAMHNT010000276.1 GCA_946186535.1 uncultured Clostridia bacterium | reverse complement strand
TTTTGAAAAAAGCTGGGCAAAAACTTTAACCGTCCTCTTTCAAACTTTTTGTGTAATTTTAAAATTTGCTCATTTATGGTTAAAAATAAAAATTTTTTTACTATTATACTTGTGCTGTGCGATGTTTTAGTTTATAATAGATACATAAATGTAATTTTTTGAAAACACTGATGTAATATTTAGATTTATATATTTAAATTAATGACAATAAATTGTTATTTTTATTGCTCATAACCCGTTGTGCTTTGTGAAAGGAAGATATATTTATGTTTACAAGAGATATAGGAATAGATTTGGGTACGGCGAATACTCTTGTTTATATAAAAGGCAAGGGCATTGTTATGCGTGAGCCGTCGGTGGTTGCGGTTGATATGAGAAACGATGACGTACTTGCAGTAGGAACTCAGGCTAAGGAAATGCTCGGAAGAACTCCCGGTTCGATAGTTGCCGTCCGTCCTCTTAAGGACGGCGTTATCGCTGATTTCGACATTACCGCAACTATGCTTGAAAGATTTATTAAGAACACAACCCGTTCGGGACTTTTCAGTCACCCGAGAATCGTGATAGCTTTGCCTTCGGGAGTTACCGAGGTTGAAAGAAGGGCGGTTGAGGACGCTGCCGAACAGGCCGGAGGAAGAAACATTGAGCTTATGGAGGAGCCGATGGCGGCGGCGCTGGGAGCAGGGCTGCCGGTTTTTGAACCGGTGGGCTCGATGGTCGTGGACATAGGCGGAGGCACAAGCGAGGTTGCCGTCATAAGCTACGGTGACGTCGTTCATTCATGTTCCGTTCGTGTTGCAGGCGACAAGTTTGACGAGGCTATCATCGCTTACATAAAGAAAAATCATAATCTCTCAATAGGCGAGAGAACCGCTGAAGACATCAAAATTCTTATCGGATCGGCTTTTCCGTATGAAAATGAGGAGCCGATGGAGATACGCGGAAGAAATCTTGCGGACGGAATGCCGCTTGATATTTCCGTTACGCCTGCGGAGATCCGTGACGCACTTACCGATTCTTTTGTTACGATTATTGACGCTATCCGCCAGACTCTTGAACTGACCCCTCCGGAGCTTTGCGCCGACATTCTTGACAGGGGTATTACCCTTACCGGAGGAGGAGCTCTCATCAGGGGGCTTGACAAGCTCATTTCCCGGGAAGCGAACATACCGGTCTATGTTGCCGAAAATCCGCTCGACTGTGTTGCTTTGGGTACCGGAAAAAGACTTGAAATGTCGAAGGACCAGGATTATTTCGGTGACTACGAGTAATCGTGAAGAGGTATTGTCAGTATGAAACAGCAAGGTGATTTTTCAAAGGTTCTGACCACTTCCGTGATAGTTCTTCTTGTTGTTGCAGCCGTGACTGCGGCTGTCGGAAAAAACATTTTCATAGATTTCTATACATGGATATCCGAACCTTTTCAGCAGACGACCGCCTCGCTCACGGAAGACGGCGGCGGAAAAACGAAAGAAGAGCTTCTGAAGGAAAACAGTGAGCTTAAAGGCGAGATCAACGATCTTGTGAGTCAGGTTATAGATTACGATGATCTTAAGAAAGAAAACGAAATTCTTAAAAAATATTATGGTATCAAGGAAGACAACCCCGACTACGGCATTGCGATCGCTTCCGTTATCAGACGTGATCCGAACGATGATTTTTACGGATTTACTATCGACAAGGGAAGCCGTGACGACGTAAGCGTAAACGATCCTGTTATAACGGACAACGGTCTTGTCGGATGGGTGAGTGAGGTCAGCGTAACGACCAGCAAGGTTACAACCCTTCTTTCACCGGACGCAAAGGTCGGTGCAATGGATCAGAAAACTCGTGACAGCGGTATTGCAACGGGGAATGTTTCGCTGAGTGACGACGGACTTCTGGTGCTTTCGGTTATCTCCGCAGACAACAAAATCAAAAACGGCGATATTGTAATAACGACAGGCGTCGGCGGAGTCTATCCTCCGAATATTGTTATCGGGAAGGTTAAGAAGCTTGATTACGAAGAATATGATACAACTCCGTATGCTGTTATACAGCCCTATGAGGATCTGAAAAGCGTTTCCGACGTTGTCGTTATAACATCCTTCGAAGGACAGGGAGTTGTTGAGGAGGCTTCCGACACCGACACGGGAAAGGACAAGTCTTCCGATACAGACAGCCGGCAGGATTCTGATCCTGTTGATACAGAAAATTAATGTCACGCTCTTCGGAGGTGTTTTGTTATAAAAAGAAGATATTACAGATATTTGTTATATACAATAGAAATTTTTATATTTTTTATTCTTGAAGGGACGCCGCATTTTATTCCTCAGATCTATCTTGCCAAGCCTTTGCTTCTGGTTTCTGCGGCAGTTTCGGCGGCTGCGTTTGAGCTTCCTTTGTTTTCGCTCTTTTTCGGGATTCTGTGCGGTCTTGTGATTGATGTCGGAACAGGCGGAGTGATGGGTCTGACGTCGATTATTTTAGGCACGGTGTGCTATTATGAGGCAAGCTGGAATAATAAATACATAAAGAATAATATATATTTAGTTCTGCTCTACAGCGCGGTTTCAACCGTTGCTGTTATATCTCTGAAATTTTTTATCTTTTATTATATAAGAAGTTATGACAGTCTTTTGAACGCTTATATAACTCATTATATTCCGAGAATTCTTTACACATGGGCAGTGACTCCGCTTGTGTATCTGATTACGATGGGTGTTTCAAGAACGTTCAGAAAAGAGAAAAGAAAAATTCGTGTACACAGAAAAAAGAAAGTTCCGCGTTCCAAACGTTCAGGAGCAAGCCGCAGACGGGCAAATCAGATGGGAATTTAGTTTTTATTTAATGGAATTCCGAATAGAAATAATACAATAATAAAAATTCCGCACTGCGGAATTTTTTATGTGAAATATATTGTTAAGGGTGTTGCCCTTAAAATCCTACCAGAGGCGCTGCCTCTGGACTCCGCAAGTACCCCAAGGGCGGCAGATTAT
>CAMHNT010000275.1 GCA_946186535.1 uncultured Clostridia bacterium | reverse complement strand
CACTTTTTGAAAAAAGTGCGTCAAAAACTTTAATGGTCCTCTTTTAAAGTTTTTTTGAAATTTTAAAAATTGGATCATTTATACTTAACTGATTCAAAAACCATGCCTTGATAAAATGCGGCATTTTTATTTTAAGACTTTTTTAAGATTTCTGTTAAGTGTTTTTTTATACTTTCCTGCTATAATGGATTTATCAAAAACAAGGAGGTATAAAAATGCGTGAAGTGGTACTCCAGACAAGAAAGCTTTCAAAACGCTACAGAAATTTTAACGCTCTTGACAATGTGGATATGACGGTTTACCGTGAGGATATTTACGGACTTATCGGAAGAAACGGTGCCGGAAAAACTACCGTTATGAAAATTGTCACAGGTCTCACGGAGAAATCCGGAGGGGAGTTTGAGATCTTCGGAAAGAAGGGTTCTGACGCCGAAAAGGAGAAAAGGCGAATCGGCTGTCTGATAGAGAATCCTGCATTCTTCGGAAATTTAACGGCATATCAGAATCTGCGCTATTACTGCTGTCAGAAAGGAATTACCGACTTAAGTCAGATTGACGAAGCGCTGGAGCTTGTGAAGCTCGGTGATGTAAGGAACAAGAAATTCCGCAAATTCTCTCTGGGAATGAAGCAGAGGTTGGGGATTGCGTTTGCTGTACTCGACAACCCTGACCTCATCATTCTCGACGAGCCGATAAACGGACTTGACCCTATCGGAATCAGCGAGCTGCGTGATACATTCCGCAGACTGAATAAGGAACGCGGCATTACGATTATTATTTCAAGTCATATCCTTTCAGAGCTGTATGTCGTGGCGAACAGGTTTCTTTTCATAGACAAGGGCAAGGTTCTCAAAGAAATAACAAAGCAGGAGCTTGACATTGAATGCAGCCGCTGTATTGCAGTGAAAACGGACGATATCAAGCGAGCCGCAGCCGTTATTGAAGAAAAGATGAACATCTCCGATTACAAGGTGATCGACAGCGAAGAAATCCGTATCTATGATGAAAATGTAAATCCCACCGAATTGAACAAGGTTCTGATTCAGAATGACATAAACATTTCGGGAATTTTTGAATCGGGAGTTTCGCTGGAGGATTATTTCAAACAGCTCGTCGGGGAGGTGCAGTTATGATTAATATCATAAAATCGGATTTTTACAGGATTTTCAGAGGTGTTGCAATTTATATCGGCATTTTAATGATACTGGTTATGGCAGGTATCGGTATTTATAATATTGAGCCGGGTTATATAGGTATGGTTTCATCTAAAAATTTTGAAGATACAAATTACGATGAAGTTTTGTCCGAGGTTACAACGGACGAAATGCGCAGTATGACACTGGCGGATTATCGTCATTTGATGATGAAGGTTGAAGGATATAAGCTTGACAAAGCGATTCTCGGAACTAATATGAATTTGTATTATGTTTTTATTTTTGTAGCCGCACTTGCCGTTACGGTTGATTTTTCGGGCAGCAGTATAAAAAATACATTGTCGTCTGCAATCAGCAGGAAGAAGTATTATATTTCTAAAATAATATTTGTGAACTTGCTGTGCATAATGATTCTGGCGGCAAATACATATTTTGTTTACTTTGCAAATCTGATTTTCAACGGCGAACGATTTGCGTCCGATTTAGGAACGGTGACAAAAATCACCGTTATGCAGATCCCTCCGGTTATGGCGTTAGCTGCAATTCTCACAGGAATCGCATTTATCACACTCCGGACCGCTTTTTACAATACCGTGACAATACCTTTTATTATGGTGTTTCAGATTGTTCTTAGCTTAGCGGGGGCTGCATTTTCAATAAAGGATGAATATCTTGATTATGAGATTCAGATTATGCTCGGCAATCTTGCGTACAGCCCCACAAGCAGCTATGTAATTCATTCTTATATATTGTGCGGCGGATTAATGGTGTTTTTCTATTTGATCGGCTGGCTTTCTTTCAGAAAAGCCGAAATCAGATGATATTCATTTCCTTCTTGACGCGGTGTTAAAACGAGGCAGAAAGGATTAAGAAAAGAGAGGAACGGCAAATGTTATGTGCAGTGATAATTTTAATAATAATTACAGTGGTTTTGCTGTTCCTTCTGTTCTTGAAAAGCAGTGAGATTGACAGCATTAAAAATCAGCTTCACGAAATCGGAAGTAAAAACACCAATACTCTTATCCGTTCCGAAAACGGAATGGCAAACAAATTGATATATGAAATAAATTGTCTTCTGAAAGAAATGCGCAGAAGCAAGATAGAGTACAATCAAAAGAACCGTGCTCTTGACCGTATGATGACGAATATCTCTCATGATCTGAGAACGCCGCTGACTTCTGCAATGGGTTATATAAGTCTGCTCAGGAATTCGGATTTGTCCGAAGAAGAAAAATGCCGTGAGCTTGAAATTGTTGAGAACCGTCTTCTTCGTCTGGAGGAGCTTATTGATTCGTTTTTCGAGTTTTCTCAGATTGTTTCAAGCGGAAAGGAACCCGAGAAAAAAGAGCTTAATTTTGTTTCCGTTATTGAAGAATCCATTGCACATTATTTTGATGATTACAATACTCAAAACAGGAAGATCAATTTTCACTGTGATAAGAATAAAATCCTAATCAATTCAAATTATAATATGCTCATGCGGATTTTTGACAATCTGATAGGCAATGCTCTTAAACACGGAAAAGGCGATCTGACAATATCGGTAATCGTTTCCGACAATATACGGATTACATTCAGCAATGAGCTTTTTTCTTCCGAAATTAATGCAGAACGTGTTTTTGATGAATTTTACACAACCGATATTTCACGCACTAAGGGCAACACAGGTCTTGGGCTTGCGATTGCGAAGCAGTTTACGGAAATGCTTTCCGGAACAATTAAGGCTGAATTGACGGAAGGTCTGTTTGAAATAATAATCAATTTTTGACGGTGGACAGCATTTAAGATGTGGATAAAATAATACTATTTCACTTTTAATTGATAGATAAATGTTTTTGAG
>CAMHNT010000274.1 GCA_946186535.1 uncultured Clostridia bacterium | reverse complement strand
TTTTTGTTTCGAGCGGAAATCTCTGGATATTATTCAAAAAATGTGGTAGTGTTTGGTGCTAAAGAGAGGAGTGAATAGTCCATGTCACAACGGGAAATCCTGACAAACGGCAACGCATTTAAGAGAACAGACGGACGCTGGGGAGGTACAGTCTGGTACCTTGACGAGAAGGGTGAAAGAAAACGAAAGAGCTTTTCCGGCACGACCAAGGCTGAAGTCAACAAGAAAATGAAGAAATACATCGTTGAATTCAACGAGGATAAAAACGATTCCGTAGAATCTTTAAAGACGCTGAAGGAGGGTTTGCAGAATTGGCTGCAGGTGTTCAAGTTCCCTGCCGTGGAGAGAACCACCTATGACCGAGCTGAAAGCATCGCGAAAAATCAAATCTATCCTCGGCTCGGCAAGAAGATCGTCGGCGACGTTACCGCCGCAGATATCAAAAAGCTGCTCAATTATTGGATGACGGAGGGCTACGCTTACACGACCGTCAAGAAGGTTTACGTCCTCCTCAACGAATACTTCCGATACCTGTATCAGCAGGAAATCATCGCAAAGAACCCAATGGCGAACGTCGAAATGATCAAGAAAGCGAACTTTATGTCCGCTCAGGGCAAAGAAAATCTCCCTCCGACGGACACAATTACAGTGCTATCGGAGGAAGAAATAGAAAAGTTCAAGGCAGAGGCGTTCAGTGTATTTGGTAATGGCAAAAGAAAATACCAGCAGGCGGCCGCCTATATTCTCATGCTGAATACGGGAATGAGAACGGAAGAAGCCCTCGGCTTGATCAACTCGGATATCGATTTGGAAAACCGCGTCATGCACATTCAGCGCGGTGTAAAAGAGGTCAGCAAGCGTGACGGTGTCACTGCAGAGAGTGGGAGAGAGGTGATTGTCGGCAAGCTCAAGAGCGCCACAAGCAAGCGTGATGTCCCTCTCAACGACACTGCAGTCGAAATGATCAAAGACCTCCGCAGCGAATTTTACTTCGGCGAGGACAGCCCGCTCATCCCCGACGAGCACGGCGAAGTCACCCGACCGGTAAACTTTCGCAAAAGATTTTACAGAATTCTCAAGGCGGCAGGCATCGAAACAAAGGGCCTTCACAGCCTCCGCCACACCTTCGCTACCCGATTGATCAACGGAACGAAAGATAAAGACGGCAACATCAAATCCCTGACCCCGCGTCAGGTAGCCGATCTTCTCGGCCACACCACCTCAGAAATCACCGAGCTTTACTATGTAAAGAGAGATCTGAAAATGCTCAATGGGATTACGGATGGGTTTGAATTGTAAAGGAAAACTTATTAGTTTATCGCTAAGACTGTTCTTCCTGCATAATAGAATCATATATTTTTTTCACAGCATTTAAGAACTCCGTTGCTTCTTCTTCGGTGGCTTTATAGTTTTGATGTATTATTTTGTTTCTAACAGCAGCGTAATGTAACGCTTGTTCGGTGTCGTTGTTAAAATATTGTGAAAAAATATTTTTTATCGAATAAGGTATGGGCTCTTTTTGATAATGAATATTATAATAAAGTTCTAATTCAGAACAGGCAGAGATAATACTTGCAGAATACTCTCCTTTTTTGAGTATTCTGTATGCATCATTTAGAAAAGCATCTGAATTGTTGTCTTTTTGTGTTGGCTTTTGAAAATAGTAAACACTTTGACACCACTTCTCAATTCCGTTCCCAAATGTTTTTTCTTTGTCATATGAATCATTAAATGAATATGTTATATAATTATTGCCAGTTAATGATGTAGGTAATATCGTTCCTTCTTCACAGATTAATAATATATTTTCTGTTGGTTTTTCGGCCTTTAGCAACCCAAGTTCCAACAGTACAGTAGATGAATTATCAGAGATATCTACTATAGCGGCTTTTGATTTGCGAATAATTGCATTTGTAACATCAATAAAGTTGTCACCGGGTTTTATCACATCATCAATTCTAACCGGAGTTATACCTTGATTTTGGAGAATAGGATACAATAATGCTGATAACTGTGAAATACGTGACATTGCGCATGAGATGAAACAAAGTTTATTATCTTCTGCCGGAATCACCATTTGCTCGTTGATTTTCTCATTTCCGCTTTGGATCTTCTTGTCCATTTCTTGGCTGAGGTAATCGTTTATTTCATTGAAAAACTCTTTAAGAATTGTTTTATAGTTTTTCTTATCTCCCTTTAGATTAATAATTCGAATATTTCTTCTTTTGTATCGTGCTATTTTTTCCTCAGAAGCATTTACTAAAACACAATATGCCGGTTGAGCCATACCACTTAGCCTTGAATTAATGATTTGCCAAATACTACGGAAATCGTTATCATCCAGGCTATAGCCAATTAAGAGCATTGTGTTAGAGATAAATAAATTTGCAATATAAGTAGCAAAGATTGGATTTTTGTCTAAATATGTATCATAGTCTCTTTCTGTGACCACCATTTTTTCAGGATGATTAAAATCTCCATGCAGTTTAATTATTTTTCTTTCATTTTTGTCTGCTATGGTAAGCCGGTCTGTTGTGGCGACAACAGACACAGGTTGAAACATTTGAGTGTATGTATCCTCTATTAGTGAATCAAAGTTAGTAGTGCATATTGTGCCGGTAAACAAGTTGCAAAAAGCTTTATATGTGTCGCTCGGTTTTATCATTCCATAGTTTAGTTTCCTTAATAGAAACTCAATAAGCTTGGAACGAGAGAATAGATCTTCAAAATATGAAAGAGCATCAATTGGATCGTTTTCGTATTTATATCCTTGGATTTCTTGTGCAGCTAGTTCTCCTAATTCCCACCAATCTGGCATTGATAATCCTTCTGGAATGTCAGCGTTTTTGGAAAAACCAGCTCCAACAAATGGGATAACCTGATTGTTCAAAAAGTCAATTAATAACGGTTTTGGTATGGAGTTTAAGTATTTATATTTCATCAATTTGTCTCCTTTAATTAACATAATAATACTAAATTTTCCACACCGTTTCAT
>CAMHNT010000273.1 GCA_946186535.1 uncultured Clostridia bacterium | reverse complement strand
AATTTCAGAGATTAATATGTTAAAAATAACGAAGAAAATTTTGGCAAGGAATTAATACAGCTTTTTATAATCTTTATTATATTGACAAATTCTCAAAATATAGTAAAATTTATAAGTAGAGAAAATTTTTAGGAGGTTATTTGTTTGGCGGATTTAAAAACAGAAATCAACAGAAGACGTACGTTTGCAATTATTTCGCACCCGGACGCCGGTAAAACAACACTTACGGAAAAGCTTCTGCTTTACGGAGGAGCAATCAATTCGGCAGGTTCCGTAAAGGGAAAGCATTCGTCAAAGCATGCCGTTTCGGACTGGATGGAGATCGAAAAGCAGAGAGGTATTTCGGTAACTTCTTCCGTTCTTCAGTTTAAATATAACGACTGCTGCATTAACATTCTTGATACCCCAGGTCACCAGGACTTCTCCGAGGATACCTACAGAACTCTTATGGCTGCCGATTCTGCGGTAATGGTTATCGACGCTTCGAAGGGTGTTGAGAATCAGACGAAAAAGCTTTTCAAGGTTTGCGTAATGCGTCACATTCCTATTATTACATTTATAAATAAAATGGACAGAGAAGCTCAGAATCCGTTCGATCTCCTTGAGGATATTGAAACTGTTCTCGGAATCAACACATGTCCGATGAACTGGCCTATCGGCAGCGGAAAGGAATTCAAGGGAGTCTATGACAGAAAGAAAGAAGAGGTTCTCGCTTTCACCGCCGCTCACAACGGTCAGAAGGAAGTTGAGAAAACCGTCGTAAAGCTTGATTCACCGGAGCTTGAAGATCTTATCGGTTCTTATCACAAGAAGGATCTTATCGATGAAATAGAATTGCTCGACGGCGCAGGAGATTCGTTTGATATCAACGAAGTCCGTGCAGGAAGACTCACTCCGGTATTTTTCGGTTCTGCACTCACGAATTTCGGTGTTGAACCGTTCCTTGAAGAGTTCCTGAAGATTACGACTCCTCCGCTTCCGAGAGAGACTGAAACCGACATAATTGATCCTGTTTCCGATTATTTTTCGGCTTTTGTTTTTAAAATCCAGGCAAACATGAACAAGGCTCACCGTGACCGTATTGCGTTCATGAGAATATGTTCGGGAAAGTTCGACAAGAACATGGAGGTTTTCCACGTTCAAGGAAACAAAAAACTCAGACTTTCTCAGCCTCAGCAGATTATGGCCCAGGACCGTGAGATTGTCGATGAAGCTTATGCAGGTGATATCATCGGCGTATTTGATCCGGGTATTTTCTCAATCGGCGACACGATCTGTTCACCCGGTCAGAACATAAAATTCAAGGGTATTCCGACCTTCGCCCCCGAACATTTTGCTCTTCTACGACAGAAGGACACCATGAAAAGAAAGCAGTTCGTAAAGGGTACTACTCAGATAGCCCAGGAGGGTGCGATTCAGATTTTCCAGGAAATCGGTTCGGGTATGGAAGAGGTAATCGTCGGAGTTGTCGGAACGCTCCAGTTCGACGTTCTGAAATACAGACTCAATAATGAGTATAATGTAGAAATTATCATGGAGGGTTTGCCGTATCAGTTTATTCGCTGGATAGGAAACACGGTTATTGACCCGAAAAAGCTTGACCTTGCTTCCGATACGAAGAGAATACAGGATCTTCGCGGCAACTATCTGCTTCTTTTCACAAGCCAGTGGAGCATTAACTGGGCACTCGAACACAATAAAGGTTTGATACTCGAGGAGTTCGGCACGAAGTAATTTTTTATACAGGAATTATACAGGAAAAATTTTATTTTCTTTTTCATAAATAAAATCAAAAATCGCTTTATCTTTCTGATATGGCGATTTTTATTTTTTATTGTTATAAAACACAGAAAATAAAAAAATATGTCAATTTCTGACTCATTTCCGAATATACATCTTAATAATAAAATGAAGTAGGTGGGTGTATGTTTGAGTCAATACTTTCATTCCTGAGCGAGTTTGCCCTTGTTGCGATTCTCCACGTTGTAGGTTCGGGTTCGTTTCCGAAGCCTCTGTCCAAAAAGGAAGAAGCCGAACAGATAGAGCTTCTGAAAAACGGCGACCGGAATGCGAGAAATGTTCTGATCGAGCATAATCTGAGACTGGTTGCTCATATCGTAAAAAAATACTACGGCGTTTCAAACGACCAGGATGATCTGGTTTCCATCGGAACGATAGGACTTATCAAAGCTATAGACACATTTAATGCAGATAAAAACATAAAGCTTTCAAGCTATGCCTCGAGATGTATAGAAAATGAAATACTGATGCATTTCAGAAATCAAAAGAAAAATTCTCTTGATGTTTCGCTTGATGAAGCCATTGATACGGATAAGGACGGAAATCCTCTCACGCTGATGGATATTATGGCGACCGAGGATAATATTTTGGATCAGATTGATTTAAAGATGAATTCGGAAAAAGTCTATGGATATTTAAATGATTTGTCTCAGAGGGAACGCAGCATAATAGTTATGAGATACGGACTCGACGGAAGCAGTCCGCTTACTCAGAAAGAAATTGCGAAAAAGCTTAACATATCGAGATCGTACGTTTCCAGAATAGAAAAGAAAGCAATAAACGAACTTTCGAAAAGATTTGACGAAAATTAAAATAATTTGGCTGTCCGGAAGATGTCGCTGAAGAGGCGGCATTTTTCTTTTTTAGAAATTTGGAAGAGCAAAAGGTTGAACACCCGGAGGAAATATTGGATTAAGCCTTTTATGTTCATCTTTTGGAGGAAGTTTGTTTGTTTTATATTGCGGAGGTAAAGTTCTTTTCTCTACTTTGGCTGGAAGGACTTTAACAGTTGGAGTAAGTCCTTTATATTCTTCTGGAAGTTGAGCAACATCAATTGTTCCAATACTATTTCCTAAATTATATGAATTTGTATTTAATTGAGTGGTAGCACCAACTGTTTGGCCTAATAAGTCTTCGGTTGTTGACATTTTTAATATATTAATGTTGAGCGATTCTAAATAATCAAGTGTTTTCAAGTT
>CAMHNT010000272.1 GCA_946186535.1 uncultured Clostridia bacterium | reverse complement strand
CTTCATGTAGAGACTGCACGATATCCTGTAGGAAATATAATATACGATAAGTGAAATTGCAGGGGAGAGACGCGTCAGATTCAGAAAGCCCTCTGAAAAGCCTTCTTCACTGACGATGTATTTGTTCACAAAATTCAGAAAGCTCTAGAGAGAACCGAATATGGAAAGATCACCGAAAAGACCGTAGACAATCGCCGCAAATGAAATAAGCATAATGATAACAGCTCGGAACGTGTTTCCGTATTTGCTTCCGAATCGAACGAGAAACGGAAATTCAATACTGCGAAGAGTCAGCTGAGTCGGAACCATGAGAATGAGAAGTATATTCGGAAGCGAATACTCCGTTCCCATAACGGCGCAAGCAAGAGTATGAATAAAACTGCAGTAGGTTACTGTAAGAACCGAGCTTAGCAGAGTGAAGATGTATTTTGCCATGACCTGATTTTTTATTCCATCGGGAGTGGACGCAATGTAGAACTGCCATTTTCTTCTTTCGTCACATTCAAAAATTCCCTGCTGCATCATGCCGACAACGAGAAATATGCAGGTTATGATAATAAGATTCAGAATTAAAAATACCTCGTCCATTCCGGCGATTCCGTCTTCGGGAGGAATGAACAGAACTGCCAACGGCAGACGAAATACGCACACCGACTTTTTTGATTAGGTGGCTTTACCGCCTGCGTCCGAATTTGTCCCTAAGGAGAGGTCAACGAACGGCTGAAAACAGGACAGCTACAGCCAGAACTCCGAGGAGTTGTTTTTTGTTCAGCAAAAGCTCCTTATAAAGCAAGCCGTACATTAATTCTCCCTCCTTTTCAGGAAACGAACCGACAGGACGTAGCCGACAGCGACAGCTGCGAGAATAATGATCGGAGACATCGGAAACACAATATCTCTTATCTCTCCTAATTTTTGTATTGCCATCTCTCTGATATAATCGCTTGATTCGTCATCCGTTACTGAAGCCGATGTTCCGATATTCATTGTATTAAGTCGTACAGTGTATGCCGTTACTGGTATGCACAAAACCGTAAAAATTCCGAACAGTATGATTGTAACCGTGTTTTTGTCCTTGAATTTGACGGAGAGCGTGAGATACAGAACCGATACAGCAATACCGAGAGTCAGAAGAAAAATCAGGCTTTTAAATGTATCGAATGTAAAAGCGTTTCCCGAAACTCCGCAGATAACGGCTATGTAAACCAGACTCAGAACAAACGCTGTAAGCATAGAAATTCCTTTGGAAAGAAATTTTATCTTTATGATTTTCTTTTCAATCAGCGGAGTCGTACTGCAATACTTGAACCAGCTTGTACTGTAGTCGGAAAATATAACTCCGCCGTCAACACAAAAGCTTATGAATATAACAATACACGGAAGAAAAGTCATAATTTCCGAAGCATTCCGGTCAATCCGGAAGAGAGTATCCTCCGATACATGAGCAAGATTTCCGTATAGCATACTGAGTCTCACCAAAATGCTTATGACTGCGGTTAAAAGAAACATTATGAGGGAAAGCGAGTAATATTTTCTGCCAAGCCAGAATTCTCTGAAAAGCAGTCCCTTCATTAAAACCACTCCTTTTTATCTCTGCGAACATAGAAAAGCATGATCTCTTCAAGCGTTGTTCTGTCAAATGTCAGACCGCTGTATTTTCTGAGACATTTTTCCCTGTCCGAAATCATTACCTCTGCGCCAAAATCGTTTGTTCTTATGCTTACGATATCGCTGTTGTCTATTCCTCCGATGTCGGATTTCCTGCATTTTATAATGCTGTGGCTTTGAAGAACGTCGTCCTTGTATCCGCTGAGAAGAATTTTTCCCTTGTCGATGAATGTCACGCTGTCGGCTATTTTTTCGAGATCGGTTGTGATGTGCGAGGACATAAGAATACTATTGTTTTCGTCCTGAAGATATTCGAGGAAAATGTCGAGAATTTCGTTTCTTACGACAGGGTCAAGTCCTGTCGTAGCCTCGTCCATAATGAGCAGTTTTGAACCATGAGAGAGGGCGGCTGCAATCTGGAGCTTCATTTTCATACCCTTTGAAAGAGCGGCGATTTTCTTTCTGTGCGGTAGGGAAAAGCGGTCGAGAAAATCTGAGTAAGCGTCCTTGTTCCAGCTTTCAAAAATGTCGCTGAGAATAATTCCTATCTGTTTTGCGTTGAGGTCGTCGTGGAAAGGGATCTCGTCAAAAACTGCGGATATCTGACTTTTTATTTCCGATTCGTTTTCGATGTTGTCAAGCCCCAGCATTTTGATACTTCCGCTGTCACGCTTAAGAATGTTGAGAAGAAGCTTTATGGTCGTTGTCTTTCCGGCGCCGTTCTGACCGATAAAGCCCATTATGCTTCCCTTCGGAACGTCAAACCCGATGTGATCGAGTGTGAATCCGTCATAAACCTTTGTGAGATCCTTGATTTCAATTGCGTTTTCAAAATCAGTCATTTTAGTTCCCTCCGTAAATTATGCTCAAAAGCTCACGAAGCTCATCGATACTGACTGAACAAAGACGAGCTTTTTCACAGGCAAGTGTTAAGTATTCTTCTATCTGTTTTAACCCCTCTTCACGGATAAACTCGGAATTCTGTGCCCTTACGAAGCTTCCTTTTCCCGTAAATGATTCGATAAATCCCTCTCGCTCCAGATCTTCATATGCTCTTTTTGTTGTGATTATACTTATATGAAGCTGCTGAGCAAGAGCACGCATGGACGGAAGCGGATCGCCTTCCTTCAATGTTCCGTTCATGATCATTTCTTTTATCTGAGAAATGATCTGTTCATAGATCGGCTTTCCAGAAGAGTTGCTGATAATTATATCCATAAGGTACCTCAAATTTTTAAATTGTATATATACTATATACAAATTATATATTTTATATATAATCTTGTCAATAACTATTTAAAAAATTTTTGAGAAAAATCAAAAAATTCGCCGTACACAAATTCATTGCATACAGCGAGTTATAAAATTAGATATTAATTTTTTATTTTTGGAAC
>CAMHNT010000271.1 GCA_946186535.1 uncultured Clostridia bacterium | reverse complement strand
GTCGAATCCTTATACCAAACAATCGTTGCATAAATAGAAAGAAGCGTAAATAGTATAGAAAGAATATCGTTATTTATACTTCCCGATAAAATTATAAATGTCGGATGAAAAGTAATAATAGAAAGAGCTATGATTTTTCCTGCACCTTTTAAGCCGAGCTTTGTAAAAATTCTTTCAGAAACTATCATGCAGCACGTTGAATAGAACAGCGGCAAAAACATAAGGCTTCCTATTGCACGTGTATAGTTCATTCCGAAAGTTGTAAGAATTCTCATCCAGAGCGCAGCTATAATATGGTTGAGCGGCGGATGATAAAACTGAGCTTTTTCGGTCGGATTAAAATCCGGAAGCGTATAACCGTTGTTGTAAAAATGCTCAATATATGCGGAATGTCCTACGTCTCCTCCGAATTTGTAAACATCATGCTGTCTCGTCCTTACATTTTCCGAAAGTGGTGTATACGGAACGTAATTCAGCCTTATAAGGAATCCTGCGAGAAAAAGCAAAAAAACTATATTCTGGGCAGTAAGCTTTTTATTTATTCCGAGATATATCGTTATTCCCAAAACGATAGCCAACCCGAAGATAGGAAATGATATACCCTTCATTTCTTTTGATTTGTCAAAAATCACAGTTGAGATTATGCAAAGCAGCGCGCTCAGCATAACACACAACTTGATTTTCGAACAATCAATATCAGGTGTATCGTTAATAGCATTTGAAGGCTTGGGAGATGTATTAACTCTTTTAGATACAGTACTCATATCAATCAGTCCTCATCTCGGTCAATTTGCGAATACATAATTAACCGTTATTTTCGTCTTTTGTTTCATGATAAGACTTTTCTGTATTAACATTCCAGATAGCCGTCTTATCCGCTGATCCGGACTTAATTGCGTCAACTGCTCTGAAAGCTGTAACCATGGAGTGGTCCATGTTGTTGTAACGGTGCTGACCGTTTCTTCCGATACAGAAAAGGTTGCTGTACTTGTTGAGCTGCTCAATGAGGGTATCCATCTGAGCATAAGTATCAAAGTAAGCAGGATAAGCCTTCTTAACACGTTCGCGGTGAGAGTCAATAACCTGATCCGTGGTGATAATACCCATTGTTTCAAGCTCTTTTGCAGCGAACTTGATACATTCATCGTCTTTCATATTCCAGAAGCTGTCGCCTTCTTCGCAGAAATATTCAAGACCGATCCATACATATTTTTCAGGATCAGTAACAAGATATGGGCTCCAGTTGTTGAAAATCTGAATTCTTCCGAGCTTTACGTTAGTATCCTGAACATAGATCCAACAATCGGGAACAATGTTGCCAAGAGTCTTTATGTCAGTTTCGTTCTTAAGGTTAAGCTTGTCAACAAGCAAACCTACCGTAACAAAATCTCTGTAAGGCAATCCCTTTGCAATAGCAACAATATCATCGTTCGGTTTGTCACCTGTCATGCCGACTACAAGATCTTTTACCGGCATGGTTGAAACGAAGATATCACCCTCAACGGTAATGCTGCCGTTCTCGGTTTCACAAACGACCTGAGTGACCTTATTGTTATTAAGTACAATGTTCTTAACGGCATAACCCATTTTTATTGTACCGCCGAGTTTCTGAATCTCAGCAGCAACTGTCTCCCAAAGCTGACCGGGACCGTACTTCGGATACCAGAATTCTTCAATAAGTGAAGTCTCAACCTCTTTGTTGTTCTTTTTGCCGCCGAAGGCTTTGCTGAACATATCTTTAAGAAGAGCACGGATAGAAAGTCCCTTTACACGCTGTGCGCCCCAGTCTGCGGAAATCTCGCTTGGGTGACGTCCCCAAAGCTTCTCTGTATAACCTTCAAAGAACATGCTGTAAAGTTTCTTTCCGAAACGGTTGATGTAGAAGTTTCCGAGGCTTGTTTCAGGCTTTTTGAACATTGCAGCTTTCAAGTAGCTGAAGCCTGCCTGCATAGTAGTTGCAAATCCCATATTCTTGATTGTCTCCCATTTCATTGAAATCGGATAATCAAAAAAGTGCTTGTTGAAATAAATTCTTGAAATACGGCGTCTTATAAGCATTACTCTGTCTTCTTTGTTCGGATTCGGACCGCCCTTTTCAAGCGGCTTAACACGACCGAGCTTCTCGTCGTCAAAGCTGTTGACGCCCTGAATCGGCATCATGGATTTCCACCAGTTCATTACACTGTCATCTTTCGAGAAAAATC
Organism: uncultured Clostridia bacterium; assembly: GCA_946186535.1. Lineage (GTDB taxonomy): Bacteria > Bacillota > Clostridia > Oscillospirales > Acutalibacteraceae > RUG592. Next base: position 814 of record CAMHNT010000271.1, on the reverse strand, counting down.
TGTGACCGCCGATATCCATTCTGTTACCGTTGTATCTTACAGTCTGAGAGATACCGCCGATAACATGAGACTCTTCCAAAATCTCTACCTGATAGTTCTTGTTTCCGCCGTCCCTGAGCAATTCGTAAGCAGCTGTAAGGCCTGCCGGACCTGCACCTATTATTACAATTCTCTTCATTTTAAATTCCTCCGAATTCTTTCAAAACTATATGTATTATTATTCCTCAACATTGCGGTAAAGGATAAATTTTCTCGCACAGAAATTCCAGATATAAACCAGAACAGTGGCAATAAGCTTGCCTATGATATAATATTTGTCCGTCGGAACGAGAGAACCGAAAACCGCTTTTTTTACAAAAAAGCCTTCGCCAAAAAGGCCTGCCATTGAGAACGGTGCTATAATCAGCTCAGTCAATCCAAGACCAATGATTCCTATAACAGCAAATGCAATAAAATCAAAAATACGATTTTTTACCTTTGCTTTTGAGAACACCCAGAAAGTGGATATTACATAATTAACTGTCAGACCAGCAATGAAACCCAATATAGTGGCACCTTTTTCGGACATATGAAAAAGTTCTCTGAAAAGAATGAGAACACCGATATCGGCAACCGTAGCGACACCGCCGACAAACAAGCTTCTGAAAAACTGAATAAACGTATTATTCGTTTCATCAATAAACAGAGCATTGAACCATTTGACTACAAAGTTGCGATTCTGTTCTGTCTGATTTCCGTTTGTAACAGCCAAATTTTTTTCACTCATAATATCTTCTCCCATCATTCCTTCTCCGTATTCCTTATTAATATAAAT
>CAMHNT010000270.1 GCA_946186535.1 uncultured Clostridia bacterium | reverse complement strand
GGCAAGCCAACGGCGCAGACCGATTGGTTTGTATTGCAAGTGCCCTTGGGGTGCACGCAGATTTTGTGCAGGGTGCCCGCAGCACACCAAGAAGTCAAGCCGCAAGGCGCAGACTGATTGGATTGTGCTGCAAATGCCCTTGGGGTACCGTCAGGCGGTCTTTGTGTGGTGTTGCCTTATGTCTTTTTATCAAAAAATACTCTTCTACGAAGCTCAATTCTTTCATCAAACTTCGCCACCCCCAACCCCCAGCTATGCATAAGTTCCGCCGAACCAATCATGCTGCGCCGCTTGCGGCTTGCATTCTTGGGGCATCACTCATCCCCGGAGGGGGGCTTTCTTGGGTGTGGGCTTCGCCCTACACCTATCGGTTCTGCCGCCTCATCTCTTAATTTTAATAATTCAGCAAACAATGTCACAAAATTATTACAATAAATTACTAAAAAACAAAAATTTGTAATACACCCTCGTGTTTGCCCGTAAAAAACTTCCTGTACAAATTGTAAACTTTTCAAAAAAAGCTTGCATTGTAACCCGGGATGTGTTATTATGTAACTAATTTGTTACTACTTGTAATAAATTTACAACGAAAATTAAATACTAACCCCAACTAAAGGAATAGGCAATATCGTGAAGCAGGATATATGAACGGAGGTTTTTACAATGTCTAAAATATTGCGCAGGTGCCTATCCCTGGTGCTTGTGGTCATGCTTTTGGCATCATTAACGATCAGCGGTTCTCTCACAGCGAGTGCCGATAACAAGACAGGTGACGGACTTGCCGCACATGCTATGAATGCATACTACGAGGGCTGGAAATACGTCTGGGGCGGAGCTTCCTACGGTGCAGTGGATTGCTCGGGCCTCATTTACAGCTACGTTGGCGGCGGTGCCAGAACTTCGGAGGATATGCTCGGCTCTTCACCCGAATCGGGTTACGTTTCAAACGGTGTTCCCGATATCCCGGGGCTTGGCTTGTGGCAGCCCGGCCACGTCGGCGTTTACGTCGGCGGCGGCATGGCAGTCGACGCCAGAGACGAGATTTCCAATGTCTGCTATCAGTCAGTTTCATCAAAAAGTTGGGTAATGTGGTTTAAGGTTTCGGGTGTTTCCTACGGAAACGATTCAAGTGTAGCAAATGATAATCAGTCTGCGTCTGATACCGAATCTTCGGACATTCAGCCCGACAGCGATTCCGAAGCAGAGGAAGAGCCCGAAGTCCTTTCACTCGGCTCAACCGGACCCGAGGTCAGAAAGCTTCAGGAGCGTTTGAAGGAGCTTGGCTATTTCGAAGGGAACACAACCGAATATTTCGGTTATGTCACCGAAGGCGCTCTCATCGAATTCCAGATTGCGGCAGGTCTTGACGCCAACGGAATTTATGATGAGACAGTGAAGGAAGCACTGTTTTCGGACAGCGCGCCCGTAAAGCCCGTTCAGAATGAAGAGGATTCCGACAGTGAGGAACAGCCCGAAACTTCCGAAAGCGATCTGACGGAGGAATCAGAGGAGGTATCCGAAACTGTCGAAAATGAAACTCAGAACGAAAATAACGACCCCGAAGTTGTTTCAGATCCCGAAGAAACTCAGCAAGACTCCGAGGAAGGCATTTTCGCAGAGTTCGAAGAATATCAGACCGATGTAACAGATTCGAATGAGAATACCGATTCCGACGAAAACGTGCGCTATCCCAACACCGTCTATCAGAAGGGCGACGAGGGCAGCGAAATCGCGGATATTCAGTATATTCTCATAAAGCTCGGCTATTTCGATTATGCGGTGACAGGCTATTTCTGTGACAACACGGCGGACGCCGTTGCACGGTTCCAGCTTGACAACGACCTGAATCCGACAGGTTACATAGACGACACGACCCTCGCTTTGATCTACAGCAAATACGACAGCAGAAACGAAGAACCGGTATCGGAAGATACAGCTACAGACGAAGAAAATTCCGACACGGAAGCTTCTTCCGGAGCGGAAGTAATTTTTGACGCGGACCTTCTTCGTTTCGGCATGAGCGGAGACAAAATTCTGAAATTGCAGAAATCTTTAGTTATTTGGGGTTATCTTTCTTACGGCGACGTTTCGGAGCTCGGCTATTTTGACGAAGCCACCGAGAATGCCGTAATCAGCGCTCAGAAGTCGTTCGGCATGGAGCAGAGCGGTGTTGTTACGAAAGAGCTTGAAAAGGCTCTGGACGAAGGAAACAGTACTTCCGAAACCGAAACGGTGACTGCCGGAAACAGCGGCTCATCGGACTTAAGCTCCGACGCCGAAAAAACAGCGTCGGAAACAGAAAGCACGGTTTCATCCTCAGCAAGCGTTTCACAGTCTTCAAACTCGGAAACGTCTTCACAGTCTGTCGCAGTCGTTGAGACAGGTATCGGGGATTATTTCTCGAAAACAATCGCTTTAATCGTAATAGCAGTTTCGGCCGGTGTTATTTTCTTCGCAGGCACTGTTCACTATTGGAATGTTTCAATGGAGAAGAGAAGACAGCGAGCAAGAAAAGCAACTACCGTTTCTGCTTACAGAAGACGTTCGATGTAATTTTATAACGGCTAATCTTCATTTAAGATCTATTTACATTTACTTTTGAATGAAGAAGCATATAAAAAATACATTGAATATTGATTATTTACCGATACGGCAAAAACGTACATTCTCATGTACGAACTCTCCCCCGCTTCGGTATAACATTTTTTATATTTTGTTTCATTATTTTGCCGGCCCTCCTTTTCAGGAGGGTTTTCTTTTTGCCTGCTTTTTGGAAATGCCAAAAGTTATACATAAGATATCTTTCCGGTAAAATAATTTTCTACGAAGCCGAATCCTTCATCAAACTTCGCCACCCCCAACCCCCTCCCCGGCAATGTCGTCAACTTAAGAAATTTTCGACGGAGCGAAGCCGGAAAAAATTTTGATCCAACTTTTTCAAAGGCGCCCGAAGGAAGTGCCCTTGGGGTATTGGCAGTTTCCAAAGGCAGAGCCTTTGGTCGCCGTCCGCAGACGGCGAAACTCC
>CAMHNT010000269.1 GCA_946186535.1 uncultured Clostridia bacterium | reverse complement strand
TTACCATTTTAATATGTCACCGCCGTGAGAAAATAGATTTTTGAAAGGTGGTGAAAATATGCGAAAAGCAATCAAAACTCTTTCAATTATACTTTCCGTTCTATGCAGCGGAGTTTTCGGTTTATGTATTTCATTCGAAAAAAGTTTTCCGGATGAATTTATGGTATATAAAAATGAAAATATTTCTTTTAATGATTTTAACACAATTTCATTTAATAATCAATCCAAAAATGAAATTGCCGTAAACTCGGATATAAACGGAATTTCTTATGCTTTTAGATATTATCCCCATTAAGGAGGTAAATGTTCGCACCGTTGAAAAAAAATTCGTTGTTCCGTGCGGAAACCTTTTCGGCATAAAATTTCATACTAAAGGCGTTACTGTTATAAACTGCAACGATATTATGGTCGGATTAAGCTCATACAACCCGGGCGAAGAATGCGGACTTATGCCGGGAGACAATATTTTAAGCGTAAACGGTGAAGAAATTGAGAGCTGCGATGATATTCAGAATATAATACTAAACAGCGGAGGTTCACCGCTAAGAGTCGAATTCGAACGTCAGGGAGAATACTATCATACCGATATGACCCCTGTCAGAAGCAAAGGCGAATATAAAGCCGGACTCTGGATTAAAGACAGCTGCGCAGGTCTCGGAACGATGACTTTCTATGATCCGGAAACGAATTACTTTGCGTCTCTCGGACACGGAATATGCGACAGCGACACGGGAGAACTTCTTCTTCTGGACAGAGCCGAAATTACCGGAGCAGAAATAAGCAGCATCACCAGAGGCACCAACGGTATTCCCGGAAGCATCAACGCATTTTTCTCCGGAAGTGAATCAACAGGTCAGGCTCTTCTCAACAACCAGACAGGTCTTTACGGAATTCTTAAAGATCCTGTTTCAGATTTTGAACCGGTAGAAATCGCAAACATTCAGGATATCAGAAAAGGGCCTGCGGAAATTCTCTGCACACTCGACGAAAACGGTCCTCAGTATTACAGTATAGAGATTACACATGTGGATTATGATGAAAAAAATAAAACAAAGAATTTACAAATAATTGCAACGGATGAACGTCTTCTCAACAAAACAGGAGGCATTATTCAGGGAATGAGCGGCAGTCCAATATTACAAAACGGTAAATTAATCGGCGCTGTCACTCATGTCTTAGTAACAAATTCCGCCAAAGGCTACGGCATATTTGCTCAGAATATGTATGATGAGATAGATAAAAATCTAAATTGATAGCTCAAAAGTTAAATCATTGTAATAAAAGATTACAAAAATATAATCATTAAGGTATTGCTATTTTTACCAGTTTGTGGTAATATATGTACAACAAACCAATTTATTTATATTTGGAGGAACAAATACATGGAAAATCAGATTAAATTGTTGATATCGGAAGAAAGCACAGTTTTCACGTCGGAAGAAGTCGGAGCTTTTCAGCTGCAGGGAATTGATGTAAGCTTCTGCAGCAAGGACGGCAACGTCGTTCTGGAGGAAATTTCTAACCGGAAGCCCGATGTCGTCATCATAGATATGTTCATGACGAGAATCGACGCAATCGGAGTTCTCAAGTCATTCGAAACGACAGACCGGGACTCCACGCCTATTTTTATTGTTGCATCTTCATTTGACAGCGATGTCCTTCAGAAGGAGGTTATGAGCTGCGGAGGCTCTTATTTTGTGCTCAAGCCATACAACACAACAAGCCTTGCACTCAGCATTTCCGAGCTCTACAAGACAAGAAGAAGCAACATCAAGCCTTTCCCATCCCCTGTAGGAGACATTTCGGGAAATATGGAGGTCAGAGTTACCCAGATTCTTCATCAGATAGGTGTACCTGCACACATCAAGGGATATCACTATCTCCGTGATTCAATTATCCTTTCGGTCGAGAAGCCCGAAATTATCAACGCAGTAACTAAAAAGCTCTATCCATCGGTAGCAAAGAAATATGAAACCACATCTTCGAGAGTCGAGCGTGCAATCCGCCATGCTATTGAAGTTGCCTGGGACAGAGGCGACGTTGACATTCTCAATTCTTATTTCGGATACACTATCCACAACGGCAGAGGCAAGCCGACAAACAGCGAATTTATCGCTATGATTTCAGACAAGCTCCGACTTCAGATAAAAAGTGCCTCATAAAGAAAAACAAAAAAGCTGTCACAATTTAGAGCCGCCCATTATTAATATACAATGAGCGGCTCATCTTAATGTGACAGCTTAATTATTCTGTTTTTCAGCTTATCAATTAAACGTCATACAAAAATTTAACCGAAGAAACCTTTCTTTCTCTTCTGATTTTTTTCCTTAAAACGCTCTCTACGCTCTTTGCGTCTTTCCGGAGTAACCTCAAAATTTGCTATCGCCTCATCAAGGTCAATTTCATAACCAGTTTCGTCCGAAATAGCTTCATCTTTTTCATCTTCGTCTTTTTCAGGAATATTATTATCCGGAGAAATATTTTTTAATGAAGAATCCTCCGTTTCGTTTTCGGAAGCACTTCTCTCCGCTGCTGCATTGGCTTGATCTTCGGTAATCTCAGTTTCATCTTCCGATTTTTCCGATTCGGAATTACTCTGAACGGAATCACTGTTCATTTCAGATTCCGGATTTTCCGGTTTGTCGGAATTTTCGTCAGTCTCCTCTGAATTCGAATCGGATTCAGATTCAGATTGGATATCCCCTTCGTCTGTTATTTTATCGCTTTCGTTTTCTTCGATACTGTCTTTCTTGGAATCGGTTTTCTCTGTTTCACTGTTTTCTTCAATGCTCTCTTTTTCGGAATCATTTTTTTCCTTTTCGCCGTTTTCTTCCGAAGAGAGCGACTTTCCGGAAGAATCTTCATTCTCGGAATTTTCGGATCTGACAAGTTTTCTTTCAAGACGTCGTTTTTCTTTATTATTTTCCTTGTTTATATTTTGGATTTTCACACAAACCAAAACAATAAATGCAGACAATATCAACAGGAAAGAAACCACTAAAGAAGCACTTAGTTCGCCTCCAATACTG
>CAMHNT010000268.1 GCA_946186535.1 uncultured Clostridia bacterium | reverse complement strand
AAAAACAGTCTTGTCAAATTTTCGATTTCGTAATGAAAGCTGTGATTGTTAATATATATTATCATAATTGCTACCTATATAGGGATTATATTTTCTTTCTGCCTCAAGCGTCGTTGTAATATTATGTCCCGGGTACACTGTGTAGTTTCCTTTTAGTGCGGCAAGCTTTTTCAGTGAAGAAGCCATTTCCATATTGCTTCCTGTGGGGAAATCGGTTCTTCCGTGAGAGCGATAGAAGAGCGTATCACCGGAAAAAATACTGTCTTCACAGATAAAACAGACCGAACCTTTTGTATGACCCGGAGTTTCAATAACATTAAACACACTTTCGCCGAGAGTAATCTTATCTCCGTCATGCAGAGCGATATTGCATTTTAATGAATCAAGCGGAGATGAGGAAAAGAATTTAGAGAGATTTGAAAACGAATCTCCAAGCATGGGAACGTCGCTCTCACCTATCGCAACCTCGGCTTTGCCGCCTGTTTTTGAAAGTACTGCGTCCGTGCCGCCGATATGGTCATAATGACCGTGAGTCAAAAGAATATATCTGATTTTATCGTAACCGATCACGGAAAGAGTTTTGTCAAGTTCCGGACTTAATTCACCGGGATCTATAACGGCGCAGTCGCCTGTCGCTTTGTCGGTGACTACATAACAATTTGTGGCAAGCTCCGTTACCGTAACGGATTTTATGTCTATCATTTTTTACACCTCGCTTTTGTAGGACAGAGATCATCAACGCAGATCATCTGTATCTATAACAAGAGTGACAGGCCCGTCATTGAGCAATGAAACCTTCATATCCGCACCAAAGATTCCTTTTTGGACATTCTCAACTCCGTTGTCGTTGATCTTTCTGCAAAAATACTCGTAGAGCGGATCTGCCTTTTCGGTCCGTGCCGCCGAGAAAAAGCTCGGACGTCTGCCGTGGCTGCAGTCTCCGTAAAGCGTAAAGTTGGATATAACAAGAACCGAACCGTTTATATCATCAAGAGATAAATTCATCTTGTCATTTTCGTCGGTAAAAATTCTCAGCTTTGAAATCTTTGCGGCGAGAATATCCGCTTCGTGTTCAGTGTCGCTTTCGTGAATACCAAGAAGTACGAGCAGACCCTTGTCGATTTTTCCTGTTGTCGCATCATTCACCTTTACCTCGGCGGACGACACTCTCTGAATAACTGCTTTCAATCTCTTTCCCCCTGAATTTATATTGTATATAAGCTTTAACCTGCTGTTCTTTCAACGGACAAAACTCCTCTCACAGACATAAGCCTTGAAGTTATGTCACGAAGATGAGACTTGTTCTTGACGGTTATATTAAATGTCACAACCGCAAGACCGTTTCCGACGTTCTTCGAGCTCATATTGTGGATATTGATCTTCATGTTTCCGAGCTGACCTGCGAGATCCGCAACGAGTCCTGTTCGGTCATACGCCTGGATTTCAATAACCGTACGGAACGAGCTGTTGATCGATTCAGACCACCTTGCTGAAATCCAGCGGGTCGGATCCTCGGCTTCGTCTATATTAACAGGAACGTTCGGACAGGATTTCTTATGAACAGAAATACCGTGTCCCTTCGTTATGAACGCAATGATCTCGTCTCCAGGAAGAGGCGTACAGCATTTCGAAAGCTTGATATCGACATCGTCCATACCGTCGATGATAACTCCGCTCTTCGAGGTTTTCGGCTTCGGCTTTTCATCGACAATATGAACTACATATTCTTCCTCGATACCCTCAGCCTTTTTGCGCTCCTCAACAATTTTTCCGTATTCCTCTCTGATTCTCGGCATAAGCTTCCAGAGAACCGTTCCGCCGTAGCTTATCGATGCATAGAAATGCTCCATTGACGGAATATTTTTCTTGCGAAGAATCGGCTCCATCATGGTTTCAAGCTCCTTTTCGGTGAACTCAAAACCGTTTTTCTTACATTCCTTTTCAAACTCGGCCTTTCCGAGAATAATATTCTCCTCACGCTTTTCACGCTTGAACCACTGTCTGATTTTGTTTCTGGCATCACTCGTCTTCACTATTTTGAGCCAGTCACGGCTGGGTCCCACAGAACCTTCCTTGCCCGTAATAATTTCGATTATGTCTCCTGTTTTTACAACGTAATCTATCGGCACGATTCTGTAATTTGCCTTTGCGCCGAGCATTCTGTTGCCGACAGCACTGTGAATTGCATATGCTACGTCTATTACCGTTGAGCCCATGGGCAGGTTAATCAGCTCGCCCTTCGGAGTATAGACGAAAACCTCATCGGAAGAAAGATCGGTTTTAATATCCTTGATAAGTCTTGTAGGATCGTGGTTGTCCGCTTGATTTTCGAGCATCTGACGAATCCACGCAAGCTGCTCGTCCATTGAGCTTTGATTCGACATGCCGAGCTTATATTTCCAGTGCGCCGCAATACCGTATTCGGCAGTCTGGTGCATTTCATACGTTCTTATCTGAACTTCAAAGGGAACTCCGTCCGAGCCGATAACGGTCGTATGAAGTGAACGATAGAGGTTTGGCTTCGGGGTCGAGATGTAATCCTTGAATCTGTTCGGAAGAGGCTGGAACATATCATGCACAATACCGAGAACATTATAGCAGTCAACCACCGTATCCACGATTACACGGACCGCATAGATATCGTAGATCTCCTCGAGAGCCTTTCCCTGAATGATAAGCTTTTTATATATTCCGTGAATACTTTTTACACGTCCGCTGACCTTTGCGTTGCTTATATATTCAGAAACGCGATTTGATATCTGCTCCATGATACGATTGATGAATCCCTGACCGTCAGCCATGTTATTCTGAAGGTGAGTTTCAATTTCTTTGTAGCCGACAGGATCGAGATACTGAAGAGAAAGATCCTCCATTTCGTCCTTGATCGCTTTGATACCGAGACGGTGAGCGATCGGGGCAAAAACCTCCATTGTTTCAAGGGCGATATCTCTTCTCTTCTGCTCCTTCATGCAGTCGATAGTCCGCATATTGTGAAGGCGGTCGGCAAGCTTTATGATAATAACTCTGATATCGTCCGCCATGGCAAT
>CAMHNT010000267.1 GCA_946186535.1 uncultured Clostridia bacterium | reverse complement strand
TGCCCTTGGAACCTGCGCACTTTTTGAAAAAAGTGCGTCAAAAACTTTAATAGTCATTTTTCAAAGTTTTTTGTGATTTTAAAAATTGCCCATTTTACAGATGTTAATAAAATCTTAACTGATTCAAAAATCCTGCAGTGATGATAAATATGTATATTGCAATTTGTTTCTTTTGTGGTATAATTATATGTAGCTTTGTATGGATTACCGTTTTGGTAATTCCTTTTTGTATCTCAGCTAATTATTATAATTATCAGGTGATATTATGAGCGGAAAGTCAAACTGCGATTATTGTGTGAATTATTCATACAACGAAGAGTATGAATGTTATGAGTGCATAGTAAATCTTGATGAAGATGAGATGTACAAGTTCATTCAGGGACAGTTCAGAAGCTGTCCGTACTTCCGTATGGGTGACGAATACAAAATCGTTCAAAAACAAAACTGATGTTAGGAATTCTGAATATGGATAATAAAATGTATAACAAGCTCGGAATTTGCGATGAGGTCGTAAAATTCAGCGAAAAAATTATTTCCGAGCTTAAGGAAAGATTTGATAAAATAGACGAGACAGCGGAGTATAACCAGCTCAAGGTCATATCCGCAATGCAGGAAAACAGGGTCAACGCAACGTGCTTTGCCGCTACGACGGGCTACGGTTACGATGACGTAGGAAGAGACAACCTTGAAAAGGTTTACGCTTCGTGCTTCGGAACCGAGGCAGCTCTTGTCAGACCGCAGATCACTTGCGGCACTCACGCTCTTGCGGTCGCTCTGTCCGCAATTCTCAGACCGGGGGACGAGCTTCTTTCTCCTGTCGGAAAGCCATACGATACACTTGAAGAGGTTATCGGAATCAGAGAATCAAAATGTTCGCTTAAGGAGTTCGGAATTACTTATTCTCAGGTTGACCTGCTTGCGGACGGTTCTTTCGATTACGACGGAATAAAAGCTGCGATCAGCGAAAAAACAAAGATGGTTACGATACAGCGTTCAAAGGGATACCAGACACGTCCGACTCTGTCCGTTTCGAAAATCGGTGAACTTATCGCCTTCATTAAATCAATCAAGCCCGATATTATATGTATGGTTGACAACTGCTACGGTGAATTCGTAGAGAAAATCGAGCCTTCAAATGTTGGTGCAGATATGATAGTAGGTTCTCTGATTAAGAACCCGGGCGGCGGACTTGCTCCGATAGGCGGCTATATCTGCGGTACAAGCGAGTGTGTTGAAAAATGTGCTTACAGGCTCAGCGCTCCCGGCTTGGGTCAGGAGGTCGGTGCGAATCTCGGTATTATGCCTTCGTTCTATCAAGGCTTTTTTATGTCTCCTACCGTTGTTTCGGGTGCTCTCAAGGGTGCGATTTTTGCGAGCCGCTGTTATGAAAAGCTTGGATTTAAGGTAGTTCCGGATTCAACCGAAAGCCGTCATGATATAATTCAGGCTGTGGAGCTTGGCTCAAAGGAAAGAATGGTTGCATTCTGTAAGGGTATCCAGGCGGCGGCGCCCGTCGACAGCTATGTTACTCCGGAGCCTTGGGCGATGCCGGGATATGATTCGGATGTAATAATGGCGGCAGGTGCGTTTGTTCAGGGGTCTTCAATAGAACTCAGCGCAGACGGTCCGATAAGAGAGCCGTATGCCGTATATTTTCAGGGCGGCCTGACATGGTACCATGCGAAGCTCGGAATCATGATGTCTGTTCAGAAGCTCTATGAAGCTGATTTGATAGACAGAAGCATTATTTTGAACAGCTGATATTTAAAAAAACAGAACAAAGGAGAAAATCGCATATAACGTTTTTCTCCTTTTAATTTTAAAGTTTGTAAAATATAAACACAAAACACATAAGAGGTCTTAAATATGAACGTCTACGATTTTGATAAAACAATATACTACAATGACAGCACATCCGATTTTTACGGATTCTGCTTAAAACGTCACCCGAGTATAGCAAAGCATTTTCCGAAAACCATGCTTGCATATATAAAATTTCTTCTCGGAATAAATACAAAAACTCAGTTCAAAGAGGTCATGTATGAATTCCTGCACGAGGTCAATATTGAAAAAGATCTTCCTGAATTCTGGGAAACTCATAAACAGAAAATAAAACCGTTTTATCTGAATCAGATGCAGCAGGACGATGTTATAATTTCCGCTTCGCCCGAATTTCTACTTGAACCTATCTGTAAAGAAATCGGAATTAACTACATGATGGCGTCAAAGGTTGATCCGAAAACCGGAAAGTATACAGGAATAAACTGCCACGGAAAAGAAAAGGTCCGCCGTTTCAGAGAGGTGTTCAGCGATGCGGAGATCGATGAGTTTTATTCGGACGCTTATTGCGACACACCGCTTGCGGAAATCGCAGAGAGAAGCTTCATGGTGAAAGGGGACAGGGTTTCTCCTTGGAAATTCAGAAAAGGAAAAAAAAGCAAAAAAACCGACCGTTTAAACGGCCGGAAAAAGGATTGATTTTACTTATTATCTTCTCTTCCCAATAAATAATCCACCGAAACTTCAAGAATATCAGCAAGCGCTACAAGCTCAATATCCGTGACGTATCTTATCTGACCCTCAAGCTTCGAAAGCCCTGAAGCATTCATATCCACGCCGCGGACCTGGAGTTGAGCCAGAAGTTCCTTTTGTTTCATTCCTTTCTTTTTTCGTGCCGATTCTACTTTTGCACCAACCAAATTGCGGTCCCCTAAAGACTGTTTTCGCAATCTCATAGATACATCTCCTAAAATTGTATTATCATTTATTTTACTGTTATTTATTTACACATTAAATTATAATTATTATATAATTTAAAATGTAAAATTGCAAGTCCACAACCGAAAAAATAACAAAAAAATTTTTTATATAATAAAATTGAAATTTATTTGTTTTATTAATAATGAATAATCATTTATATTACAATTCGTATTATCTTTAGTACAATTAATGGTTTCCGCCTCAAAAAACCGCCAAATCTCATTGATTAACTGAATATTAGAAATCTTACAGAAAATAAGCAATAAAACTTCATCTACAGGTATAATTCCTATACTTGTAGGTGAAGTTCTTTTTTAC
>CAMHNT010000266.1 GCA_946186535.1 uncultured Clostridia bacterium | reverse complement strand
TACAAGGAAGCCGTTTCGGAGAAATACAGATTTTTCAGCTTCGGTGACGCAATGTTTATTAAATAACATATTTTATACAATAATTGGCTATAAAACATAGCCAATTATTTTTCTATAAAACTTTATAAAAAATCTTTAATTATTATTGACTGTTTAGGTAATATTATGCTATAGTTACTTTAGAGAAGATTTTCATTTGGAACGGAATAAGAAAGAGGATATTTTAACGGTCCGTTTTTTGAATAGCTTTAAAACATTCGGGCATTTTATTACAATGACTGAAGCAGAAAGGAATTACTGTTATGGGAATATTTGGTTTTGGAAAAAACAAGAACAATAATGAAATTGAAGAAGAAAAGGATGGCAAAGGTAATTTCTTAGGTTTCGTGCTTCTTGATACACCCGAATGGGACAGAGAGCAATTTGTCAAGGATTTCAAAAATGATTGGGGAATCGATATCTCACAAGATATCGAAGATGTTGAAAACCCGGAAAAGTATAAGGATATTATCGTCGCTGATATCGGAGATATGAGGCTGGCGCTAAGCTTTATGCCTACACCTGTTCCCAACGGTGAAGCGGAGCATTACGCTGCTGCCAACTATCTATGGAGTGAATCAGTCGAGGTTACAAAGTCTCATCAGGCTCAGATTATCGTTATGATTCTTGGAACGGAAGAAAACAATATCAAAAAAGCGGAGCTTTATGTAAAGGCTGCTGCAAGCTGTTTGAAACAAAAAAATGCTGTTGCCATTTATGCTGACGGCGCTGTTTATGAGCCGGACTTTTTCATAAATTATTCCGGAATGATCAACGACAGCGAAGTACCTGTATTTGACCTTGTCTGGTTCGGTCTTTACAGAGATGATAAAAAAGCAGGTTTTTATACATATGGTTTGAAAAAATTCGGAAAACAGGAAATTGAGGTTTACGTCGATATCAAGAAAGCAAACCTGGGAGAATTACACAACTTCATTGTTTCAATAACAGACTACGTTATTGAATATGACGTAACACTAAAGGACGGAGAAACAATCGGATTTACCGCAGAGCAGAAGCTTCCTATAACCTATTCTGACGGTATTGCGCTTGACGGAAAAACTTTGAAAATCAAGTATATGTAAATTTGCTGTAAGCTGCATGGGATCAGAAAAAGTTTAAGCATTCTGTCTTTTTATGACGTAGGTTATTCGTTTTTGAGCATCGTAACACAGCTACTTTAACCCTACACAAATATATTCAAAAAAATATTAAAAATCTACTTGACACAGACACAAAAATGCAGTATAATATATGTGTTGATTGCTTGTGTAGCACAGTTGGTAGTGCAGCTCATTCGTAATGAGCAGGTCGCAGGTTCGAGTCCCGTCACAAGCTCCAAACCTCCCTTGGTAACTCTTGGGAGGTTTTGTTTTTATATTTTCAGGTGGTATTATGTCTTTTTCTTTAAATCGGATTTTTACTCCAATAACGGCTCAGCCCTTTCGCAGCAACAACGGTTATGTTGAAATACTGCCAAGTAAAGAATTAAAACCGTATATCAGATGCTTCTGGGGCAGCCGTGAAACTTCCGCCTCCGAAACATCCCCTACAAACGTTATTCCCGATATCTGCACGGATATTATTATCAATGTCGATCTGAACAGCAATACATTCAGCGACGTTTACTGCGGCATCAACAACAAGCCCTTTATATCGCACAGCAAAGGCGAGCATAACGACAGCTTCACCTTTGGAATCAGATTTTATGCATGGAGCGCAATTTTGTTTTCGGGCGAAAGCATGAAGGAATCTCTTAACGACTACTGCAAATCTCAAAATTACTTTGGCAATCTGATATCCGATATCAAAAACGAAATCATTTACAGCAATGATATTTTCGAACGAAAGGAAATTGCGGAAAGAGCACTGATGAAACGTTTGAACAAATCAAAGGAAAATACTGTTCTTATGAATTCGCTTTACAATATTATCAGCGCTGACGGAAATATTTCGGTTAAGGATTTGTCAGGTGATTGTTATATAAGCAAAAGACAGCTTGAAAGATTTTACTCGGAATATACCGGAGTTTCTCCGAAACAGATGATCGAACTAATACGCTATCAGAAGCTTTGGAGGAATATACTCCGCTACGATTTTGACATTAATGAAGCTATTGAAAAATTCGGTTTTTATGACCAGTCACATTTACTTAAAGAGTTTAAAAAATATCATGGAGAAAACATAACCGACGCAAAAAAAGCAGCTATGGAAATGTCGCATTTTTACAATACATGAACAAATTGCGGTGATAAAATAATTATGTCACCGCAATTTTTCCTGCGATGATATCAAACCACAAAGGAGGCCGCTTAATAGATTTATTCAATAATGCGCGAAATTTTATTTACAGAAACGCTCGTCCGATAGAGTTTGCCCTATGGAAATATCATTTTGAAAATGGCAGCAAGGAATCCGTTCTGGAGGCTCTGAAAGCATATCAGAACGATGACGGAGGCTTCGGACACGCTCTTGAACCCGACAGCTTCAACCCCGGCTCCTCCCCCATCACAACGAACCATGCCGTTAAGATACTGGATGAAATTAACTTTTTGGACAGTAAGCATGAGATTATTCGTGGTATTCTGAAGTACCTCGAAAGCGAAAAGGGATTTTTTGACGGAAAATGGTGCTTCACAATTCCGAGCAACAACGATTTTCCCCACGCTGTCTGGTGGGATTGTGAAAACGACGTCGGCGAGCCTTCGGATAACCCAACGGTAAGCCTTGCCGGATTTGTTCTTAAGGTCGGCAACAGAGACAGCGAACTTTACGGAAAATGTCGGAATATTATCAACAGATGTGTTGAAGAATATCTGAAAAATGACGAGGAAGAAATCCACACGCTATTATGTTATATTAACCTGCTGAGCTATGTTGTGGATTCGGATGCGGAAGTTTCGTTTGACACGGAAGCTCTTCGGGACAGACTGATAACCGCCGCAGACAAGCTTCTGTGCAAAGAGCCTGAGCGTTGGGAATCGGAATATGTCTGCAAGCCGTCAAATTTTTTCCACAGAAGCATGTTTATTTTTGACTCAATAAGCGATGATTTAAAACACGGA
>CAMHNT010000265.1 GCA_946186535.1 uncultured Clostridia bacterium | reverse complement strand
ACAAAAGAAAGGATTGATATAAATGGCAACTAAGGATACTGAGCCTCAGCAGGAGGAGCAGGCTGTTGAAACGGAAGAAACCGAGGAAACAGTCGAAACAGCCGATGTTGATAACACGGACAATGAAGCTTCAGAGGTTTCCAAACTTGAGAATCAGCTGAAGGAGGAGAAGGAAAAGCTTCTCAGAACTGCCGCAGAATACGCCAACTTCCGCAGCAGAACCGAAAGGGAAAAGGCAGGTATCTATGCGAATGCCGTTTCGGATACCGTTTCGGAGCTTCTCCCGATTGCGGACAGCGTTGACAGAGCGATTCAGGCTTCGGAAAATGCACCCGAGGAATTCAGAAAGGGTCTCGAGATGATTTCAAATCAGCTTTCAAAATCCTTTGAAAAGCTTAATATCACAGCTTTCGGTGAGGTTGGCGAGGAGTTCAACCCCGAGTTACATAACGCTATTTCAAGCGTTGACAGCGATGAGCTTGAATCCGACACGATAGCAATGGTTTATCAGAAGGGCTACAAGGTCGGGGATAAGATCATCAGACACTGCATGGTGCAGACGGTGAACTGACATACAGGGGATTTAATAAAAATGCCGTGATACGGCATTTTTTAGGAGTAATATATTGTTAAGGACTCCGTCCTTAAAACCTGCCGGGCGCTGCCCGGACTTGCAAGCCTTTGAAAAGGCTTGAGCGAAACTTTAATGAGCTTCGCTGTATTTTAAGTTGGTTAAATAAATTAATATATATTATAATAACAATAGTAACAAAAAAGGAGTAATAATTATGGCAAAGACAATTGGTATAGATTTAGGTACAACAAATTCATGCGTAGCAGTTATCGAAGGCGGCGAGCCGGTTGTAATCGCTAACGCAGAGGGCGCAAGAACAACTCCGTCCGTAGTAGGCTTCTCAAAAACAGGCGAGCGTCTCGTAGGTCAGATCGCAAAGCGTCAGGCAGTTTCCAACCCTGCAAAGACAGTAAGCTCTATCAAGAGAGAAATGGGTACAAACTACAAGGTTACTATCGACGACAAGAGCTATACTCCTGAGGAGATCTCCGCTATGATCCTCACAAAGCTTAAGAAGGACGCAGAGGCTTATCTTGGCGAGACTGTTACTCAGGCTGTAATCACTGTTCCCGCTTACTTTACTGACGCTCAGAGACAGGCTACAAAGAACGCAGGTCAGATCGCAGGTCTTGACGTAAAGAGAATCATCAACGAGCCTACGGCTGCCGCTCTTTCATACGGTATCGACAAGGAAGACGACCAGAAGGTTATGGTTTATGACCTCGGCGGCGGTACATTCGACGTATCTATCATTGAAATGGGCGACGGTGTTCAGGAGGTTCTTGCAACAGCAGGTAACAACAGACTCGGCGGCGACGACTTCGACCAGAGAATTATCGATTGGATGATTGCTTCCTTCAAGGCTGAAACAGGCGTTGACCTCGGCAAGGACAAGACAACTCTCCAGAGACTCAAGGAAGCAGCAGAGAAGGCTAAGATCGAGCTTTCCGGCGTTACAAGCGCTTCGATCAACATTCCGTTTATCTGGCAGGACGAAAACGGTCCTATGCACCTTGACCTCACTCTCACAAGAGCTAAGTTCGACGAGCTCACCTCCGACCTCGTACAGAGCACAATGGGTCCTGTAAAGAGTGCGCTCAACGACAGCGGTCTTTCAATCAACGAAATCGACAAGGTTCTCATGGTTGGCGGTTCTTCAAGAATTCCTGCCGTTATCGACGCTGTTAAGCAGTTCATCGGCAAAGAGCCGTTCAAGGGTATCAACCCTGATGAGTGCGTTGCTATCGGCGCAGCTATTCAGGCAGGCGTACTCGGCGGTGAGGTAGAGGGCTTGCTTCTCCTCGACGTAACTCCGCTTTCACTCGGCGTTGAGACAATGGGCGGCGTTATGACAAAGATCATTGACAGAAACACAACTATCCCGACAAAGAAGAGCCAGATCTTCTCAACTGCCGCAGACAACCAGCCGCAGGTTGAAATCAACGTTCTCCAGGGTGAAAGAGAATTCGCAAGAGACAACAAGCAGCTCGGCAAGTTCATTCTCTCCGGTATCGCTCCGGCTCCGAGAGGTATCCCACAGATCGAGGTAACATTCGACATCGACTCCAACGGTATCGTAAACGTATCCGCAAAGGATCTCGGTACAGGCAAGGAGCAGAAGGTTACTATCCAGTCCAGCACAAACATGAGCAAGGAAGATATCGAGAAGGCTGTTCAGGAAGCAGAGAAGTATGCTGCCGAGGATAAGAAGAGAAGAGAAGCCGTAGACGCAAAGAACGAGGCTGAGAGCATGGCTTATGCAGCAGAGAAGCTCATCAACGAGAACGGCGACAAGATCGATTCCTCCGACAAGAGCGACGTTGAGGCTAAGGTTGCAGCTGTAAGAAGCGCTATCACATCCGACAACGCAGATCAGATCAAGAGCGCTAAGGAAGATCTGGAGAAGACAATCCAGGCTGTTTCCACAAAGCTCTATCAGCAGGGTGCAGCAGCAGCTCAGGCATCAGCAGAGCCTACACCTGATATGGGCGGCGCTGATTATTCCGCAAACAATGACGGTGACGGCAACGTTTACGACGCTGATTTCAAGGACGTTGATTAATTTTAATGATCTGATTTCAATAGAATAAACGGAGTTCGCCGGGTTAGGGTTAGCTTTAACTCGGCGAATAGCCGATTATGAATATTTAGGGGGATAAATGTTATTTTGATAAAGAAGGCACAGAAGGAAGATTTGGAAAAAATACTTGAATTGCAATATTTGGCTTACCAAAGCGAAGCTAAACTTTTTGGTAATATGGACATTCCACCTTTAAAACAAACGATAGAAGAAGTATATGATGAATTTCAGAAAGGAACCATGTTAAAAGCAGTGAATGACGAAGGGGTTATTATAGGTTCTGTTAGAGCATATCAAGAGAACGGAACTGTTTATATTGGTAAATTAATGGTGCATCCTAAAATGCAGAGGAAGGGAATAGGAACGAAACTTCTCTTAGAAATAGAAAATGAATATCCGAACAAAAGATATGAATTGTTTACCAGTACAAAAAGTATTAACAATATTAATTTGTATGAAAGCTTGGGATATAAAACATT
>CAMHNT010000264.1 GCA_946186535.1 uncultured Clostridia bacterium | reverse complement strand
TTGATTATAGTAAATTTTTAGAATTCCATTATCTAACCAACTATAAAACAATCTCAGAAGATATTGATGAAATAAATAATATGTATAAAACTGGGGTCGATCCCGACAAGATCGCCGGCGATATCATTGATCAAATGATCGAATGCATTGAACTGCGTGCCGATAATATTGTTCGTGATGAGGAAGTTTGTAACGAATTATACGATTTTTTTAAAGAAAAAAACCTTTTGTGACTTGAATATCGTCCATGTCCAAGATTTTTAACTAACCCTCCGGCATAATAAATCGTAGATTGATTTGAACGATTTATTATGCCGGAGGGTTAATCTTCCTTAACATAGCTCTCCGCATAATGTAATTGTAAGATCTTTTGAGAGTTTCAAGGAGGAATTTATTATGATGAATTGTTTTAAAGGACACAGCAGCGAGGAGATCAAGAAAGCCGAGAATACAGTCGCATTTTTCTTTGATTCACTTCGCAGGATCGTAAGCGCGGAGGAAAGCACGCGCCACTACACCTGCTTCCCCGAAACAGATATTGACTGCAAGGACTATTTTAGGATGTATATCGACCATCTGTCGGTACTTCTGAATGAGTGGGATCAGTCGCTGCCTCTGATCGTGATGTTCAAGCTTGACCGCATACTCTGGGAGTTTAACTATTTCTTCAATTGTTACGACATACCCGGTGTTTGTGGACGTTGGATTAAACTCGACCCGAAGCTTGAGTATTTTGATGTCGCTTATGATATGTTCGGGGATCCCGAAGAGCGCCCGCTCTTTGAAGAAAACAGACAGCGGTTCAGAGTGTTCGTTACGGAATACAGATTTGCAAAACGAAACGAATATTTCAGCGATATAAAAAGGGAATATGAAGCAGCGGGAACTAAGTTTTCAAGGAGAAAAGCTTATCGCGATGAGCTGCTCAGAGTGTTGAAAATCGCTTTTGAGCTTGATTTTGCCAAGCTGTTTCCGAACCTTGAATTTTCCGACAAGCCATGTGATTATAAACAGGAGTTTGATGATGAACCAGAGTTTATAAACATGTACATACCCTCTATTCCACCCGAAAGGCGCAAAGAAATAGACAAAATACTGAGAGCTTCGGAGGAACGTATTAAAAACGGTGATGTGCATTTTATCTCTTTTGAAGAATTTAAAGAATGCATGGAACATAAAATGGATGAATATGTTATGAAGCGTTTTTATGAAGCAAAAGAAAAGTTCAAGAATATGAGTTTAGAGGAATTCAAAAGCTACTGCCCCACCGATGATCTTATCGACCCGAGAACAGGCAAGAAGGCTTTTGTTGACAGTCTCTTCAATTGGGAACCGTTCCTTATTGACCCAAAGACTGGCAAGAAGGTATATCCCCAAAAAAGCTGCGGAGAACAACTCGCCGTAAGACGACGATACTATCATTACAGAAAGCTCGCCCGTGAGATAGGGTACGACGCCGATTCTTCGTATGAAGCAATGATAATCGCGCAGCTTGTTTTCCCGTTTGCATCACGGGAAAACGGGTGGTACATCGCTGAACAGGAAGGCATTGTTACAATGAAAAGCGGAAGACAGATCGATATAAACCCCCACGGCTTGAAGTATGAGCTGAGAAACGAGAGGTTTGATTTTTCGCTTCGCGGCGACACTATGAACAGTGTGGCAACTACTCTCGAAGCGTGTTCGCACCTGATAAACGGTGACAATGAGCTTGAAAAGCTTCGAGATAAGTTTATCACCCGTTATCACACCTTCGGCAACTTTATGCTGTTTCCGTACAAGAAAGGGGTTTCCGTCAACAGTGCACGTGGTATCGGAAAGGCAAAAGATTATTTCGACTTATTTCTGACGGCTGTGACTAACGGAACATTGGAAGATATTCTCAATGACGAAGCTGCTCAGCTTTTGAGCGAATACATGGAATTCATCTTCAGCAACGGCGATAGCAAGATGAAAGACTTTATGCGCCTTAACCTGCTTGAACGCTGTATTGATGATAAATGCAGCTATAAGCTCTGGGAAGGGCACAGCCTTGACAATATTTGTCCCGAAACGAAGGATCAAGTCAAGGAGTTTTTCACCAAAGCGATCCGCTTGATCGAGACGCGCAGCGAGGATATTTACAAGAATCTGAAAGGAGAGTTGTGTTAATGGCAAAATATGTCATGTCGGATATTCACGGGCATTTCGATATGTTTATGGAGTTGATCGACAAGATCAATTTTAGTAAAAGCGACGAGCTGTATATCCTCGGTGATGTGGTAGACAGAGGGCCGTACGCCTGCAAAACGCTGCTGTGGATGATGCAGCATGACAACATCTTCCCTATCATCGGAAACCACGAGCTTATGGCACTGCCGTGTCTGCGCTTTCTGATTAAAGAGATAACAGAAGAGAATATCAAGCTCATCGACGATAAAATGGTTGAAAAGCTGCTGAACTGGCAGTCAAACGGCGGCACAGCGATGAGCGACGAGTTTCACAAGCTCACAAAGGACGAGCAGCAGGCGATACTTGATTATCTCGGCGAGTTTACGGCTTACGAGGAGGTCGAAGCGGGCGGGAATACATATCTTCTGATACACGGAGGTCTTGACCATTACGAGCCGGGAAAGAAAATAGAAGATTATACGCTTCAGGATATCGTCTGGTCAAGAGCCGATTACGATATCCGCTACTTTCCCGACAAGCTTGTTGTAACGGGTCATACACCGACGCAGTATATAGAGAATAATCCCCGACCGGGTTACATATTTCGCAAAAACGGTCATATAGCGATCGACTGCGGCTGTAATGAAGGGAACGGTCGGCTTGCGGCATTATGTCTCGATACGGGCGAGGAATTCTATTCAAACGACAACAAGGAGAGTGATCATGAGTAAAATATTTGCCGTCGATTTTGACGGAACGCTTTGCTTCGGAAAGTGGCCGGAGCTTGGTGCGCCTAATCTGCCTCTTATAAAAGCATTGGTGAATAAACAGAAGAGCGGCGACAAGCTGATACTATGGACTTGCCGCACGGGAGAAGCTCTCGAAAACGCTGTTGAGTGGTGCAGGCAAAAAGGACTTGTTTTTGATGCGGTCAACGATAATCTGCCCGAAACGATTGAACTTTACGGCAGCAATTCGAGAAAGA
>CAMHNT010000263.1 GCA_946186535.1 uncultured Clostridia bacterium | reverse complement strand
GATTGCTCAGCGGGCTGAAAGCGTTGAAAGAATCATATGCGGAATTCCGACGAAAATAAAGGGCTGAGTTATGAGAGTGATTTTTATCAGACACGGAAAAACCTCGGGGAATCTCGAAAAGCGTTACATAGGAAAAACTGATGGACCGCTTTGCCATGAGGGTGAAAATGAAATAGCTTCAAGGGAATATCCCGACGCAGATATTGTTGTTTCGAGTCCGATGAAGCGGTGTATTCAGACTGCGGAACTTATTTATCCAAACAAAAAAATGAAAATTTATGACGGACTTCGAGAATGTGATTTCGGGGATTTTGAGGGGAAAAATTATATCGAGCTAAGCGAAAATCCTGATTATCAGAATTGGATCGACAGTGGTGGAACGCTGCCTTTTCCTAACGGTGAGGCTCATGAAGATTTTGCCTATCGGTGTGTTTCGGCTTTTGAAAAAGCGGTTTACGATAACAGAAATTCGGAGTCCGCAGCATTTATTGTTCATGGAGGTACGATAATGGCGGTGCTTGAAAAATATGCAGAACCTAAAAGGTCGTTTTACGATTATCAGGTGAAAAACGGCTGCGGTTATATAACAGAATTTGAGAACGGAAAAATAAGAATTGCAAAGGAAATTTTATGAAAATATTTATACTCATATTGCCGCTGATATTCGGTTTTGTACTCGATTGGATTTTCGGCGACCCTTATTCACTGCCTCATCCCATAAGACTGATAGGTACGATGATTTCAGGGCTGGAAAGAATAATCAGAAAAATTATGCCCCAAAATGAAAAAGCAGGCGGAGCTTTGCTTGCGGTTTTGGTTTTGCTGATTTCTTCATGTGTTCCGCTTCTTGTTTTAATTGTCAGTTATCGTATCAATGTTACGCTTGGAATCATTATTGAGAGTGTCTTCTGTTACTATCTCATTGCTGCCAAGTGTCTGAAAAACGAAAGCATGAAAGTATTTAAAGCAGTACAGAAAAATGACACAGGAGAAGCCAGAAAAGCAGTTTCGATGATTGTCGGACGTGACACTGAAAACCTCGATAAAAACGGAATAATAAAAGCTGCCGTAGAAACGGTTGCAGAAAACACATCGGACGGCGTTACGGCTCCGATGTGTTATATGATGATCGGCGGCGCTGTGGGCGGATTTTTTTATAAGGCAGCGAATACTATGGATTCTATGATAGGATATAAAAATGATAAATACATAGATTTTGGATTTTTCGCCGCAAGGATTGATGACGTTCTTAATTTTTTACCGTCACGAATAACGGCTTTGCTCATGATTTTATCCGCATATATTCTGAAGCTTGACGGAAAAAATGCTTACAGAATATGGAAGCGGGACCGAAGGAATCATGCGAGCCCGAATTCCGCACAGACGGAATCTGTCTGCGCAGGCGCTCTTGATATAATGCTTGCAGGAGACGCATGGTATTTCGGAAAGCTTCACAGAAAGAAAACTATCGGTGATGATATTCGCCCGATCGAAAACGAGGATATTCGAAGAGCAAACAGCCTGATGTACTGTACGGCTCTTCTTATGCTTGTTATTTCCGCTGCTGTGCGATATTCAATTCTTTTATGGGTGGTGCGGTAAATGACAGTAAATCACGGCGGCGACATTTATTCAAGAGAAATCGAATATGATTTTTCCGCAAACATAAATCCTCTCGGCATGCCTGAGAGCGTGAAGAGTGCGCTGATAAACGGCATAGAAAAATTTGAAAGATATCCTGATATAAACTGTACCGAACTTAAGAATGCGGTTGCAGTTCATGAAAATATTTCTCCGGAGAAAATCGTATTCGGCAACGGTGCCGCCGATCTTATCGATAGGATTGTGCAGTTTCTGAAGCCGAGGAAAGCATTGATTACCGCTCCGACATTTTCCGAGTATGAAAGAGCTCTGACGAGTGTGGGGTGTGAGGTCGAATATTTTTATACGGATGAAAAAAATGATTTTGAGATAACTGATTCGATACTTGACAGTATTTACGGAAAGGATATTATTTTTATCTGCAATCCCAACAACCCTACAGGAAATTTAATTGACAATAATGTTTTCCAAAAGATTAAAGACATCAGCCGAAAAAAAAAAATTCATCTTGTTATAGACGAATGCTTTATGGATTTTGTGGATAAATCCTGCTTGTACAGAAGCAAAGCGCGTGATAAGAATATAATAATTCTTAAAGCATTTACAAAAATTTATGCAATGGCAGGGCTTCGCTTGGGATATATGCTTTGCGGCGATGAGATGATCGTTCGGGGTGTAGAAAATACAGGTCAGTGCTGGAGCGTGTCTGTTCCGGCTCAGCTTGCAGGTGCAGCGGCTTTGAAAGAGAGCGGATACATTGAAAAAACATTGCAAATTATTAAGACTGAGAGGGAATATTTAACAGCCGAACTGAAAAAATTCGGCTTTAAGGTATATCCCTCAGAGGCAAATTTTATACTTTTTAAAACCGATATTCAGCTTGATAAAATGCTCTTAAAGAAAAAAACAGCAATCAGGAACTGCGAAAATTATGTGAATCTTGAAAGCGGATATTTCAGAACAGCCGTAAGAAATCATGATGAAAACACACTTCTGATTAGTGAAATTCAGGAGGTTATGAAAAATGGCTAAAGCGATTATGATACAGGGGACGATGTCGAATGTCGGAAAAAGCTTGTTTTCGGCTGCGTTATGCAGAATTTTCAAACAGGACGGGTATCGTGCTGCACCGTTTAAATCCCAGAATATGGCTCTTAATTCATTTGTAACGGCAAACGGTCTTGAAATGGGAAGAGCGCAGGTCATGCAAGCTGAAGCGGCAGGCATAGAGCCTGACGTCAGCATGAATCCTGTTTTGCTGAAGCCTGTGACCGACTTGGGATCACAGGTCATAGTGAACGGTGAGGTTCTCGGAAATATGCGTGCAGCGGAATATTTCCGATATAAAAAACAGCTTGTGCCGGAAATAATGAAAGCTTACAAAAAGCTTGACGAGCAGTATGACATTATAGTCATTGAGGGAGCCGGAAGTCCCGTTGAAATGAATCTGAAGTCGGATGATATTGTGAATATGGGTATTGCGAAGCTTGCAAAATCGCCGGTTCTTCTGGTCGGCGATATTGACAGAGGAGGA
>CAMHNT010000262.1 GCA_946186535.1 uncultured Clostridia bacterium | reverse complement strand
ATTTTTTTATAAATTATGTAAATTTTAATAAATGGTTAATCAAAGCGGACGAATTTTATATTACAATTAATAGTACGGATTAAAAATGAAAGTGAAGTTTAAATAGTTGAATTGTTTTTTGGGGTTATATTTTCTGATGTTTGCTTTCGTATAATCTGTTTGCATTAAATAAAAAAGGAGGAATTGATTTTGCAAAATCCTTTTTTAAACCGTGTGTCCGATCCAAACAAATCGGACTATCTGACATCAGTTTGTTCAATAAACAGAATAAGACTTAGGAAGCTCCCGATTTATGGAATTGACGATGAGATAGAGGGGCTTACGGTAAAAGAATTTTTCAGCACAAAGCTTGTTATAGATGAGATAAAAAGGAATGCCGATATCCTGGAAATCGACCTTGAAAACGTTCCGGAAAAAAAGCTTCCAAGGATACTTGCGAAAAAGCTTGATGATGAGAATAATGTGATTTACGATGAGGCTTTAAGAATTACTAAGAAATTCGGAAACCGTCTTGGACTTTTGTTCCTTGCCCTGAAAAAAGGGGATCCTGAAAACAGAGAGGCAAGGGAGGACTGGACCGACAAGCACTGGGAATACTGGGCACAGATCAGCGACATAATTTTAGTCGGCGGTCTTGCAAGCGGAAAAATCGGAGAGATCCTGAAAGAACAGGTCAACTATGTTTTTTCGTTCGACGGCACGGTTCCTTACAATATTTTTCTTTATGACAACGCTTCCGATGTAGGGGTTCTCGGCTGTGCAACTCAGATTTCAGCGTCGGACGGAGTCAACGTTGTCATGGATTTTGGTCAGACAAGCATCAAACGCTGTTTCGTGACGAAAAGCGGCGGAGAGATAACGGAGATAAAAAATCTTGAGCCATATCCGTCAAAGTACATGGATTGGGAGATGCCGAGCGAGGAGGAGAAGCTCAGACAGGCGAAGAAGCTTCATAAGTACCTTATCAAGGCAATCGAGGACACATACAATACGGCAAAGAAAATGACGAAAACAGAGCCGAACAGTGAAATTGTGATAAGTATCGCAAGCTATACTGTTGACGGTGCGCTCAATGCGGAAAGAAGCGGATATGCGAAGCTTTGTTCACTTGGTGTGAATTATGCAGAATGTCTGTGGTGGGACTTGTCGGGAAGTCTCAGAAAGGACGTTATCGTGAAACTCATTCATGACGGTACGGCGATAGCACTTAATTTCAGTGACAGAAAGAATACGGTGTGTTTGTCTCTCGGGTCATATTTCGGAGTGGGCTTTCCCGAAACAAAGTTGATATGGCCGTTTGTTGACAATTCTCAGAATGGTGAATCAAGATAGGGGAAGATTCACATGTATGGAGATTTTTTCTCTGTTTAGTTTTTGAGTCAGCGGGGAGAACTATGTTTCAGAAGGGACGGAGCTTCTGAATCGTCGATCAAACCATAAAACTTTGAAAAGGATTGCGTGAAACTTTATCCTTTTAAAAAATTCGAAGCAACTGTTTCCGACAAAATATTGTTTCAAATTGTGATAAAATTAAATTAAATTCCGATAAAAGGCGGTGTTGAGCTTGACAGTCATCGATTTGAGAGATGAGCTTTACAGGCGAAAGATTGATATTATTGAAATTACCGATGAGTTTATTTATTATGCCGAAGAGCTGAAAATAAACGGTGTGGATACTATCTATCTCTATAGCTACAGCTTTTCAACCGGAAGTGAAAGGGTTATGTCATATTTCACTTTTGATGATGCTACTTATCTTCAGCATTACTATGCCTGCAAGAACAGTATAATCGTTCTTTTTGAAAACGATACAAACAGAGTCTGGATTGTCAAGGTCGACAAAAACAGCAATGAGGAGGTTTACCGCAAAAAAATACCGCTTATCGGAAGATTTTTTGAATGCGTTTCGATTGACGACAATAATATTATTATCTATTCAAAAGCAGACAGCGAAAGCCGGGAACTGTTTAACCGCTGCCTTGAGGAAACGAACAGCGATTGTCTTGCAAATCTTTATGACCTTGAACAGGGATACAGATATTTTGTCAAGGATTTCAGAACCGCTATGCTTGTGAAAAACAGCATGTATAAATTCATCGATCCGAAGGGAACGGAGCAGCTTTTGCTGTGTGACCCGTACTGCGATGAATCTGAAAAAGAGGAGCTTTCGAGAGAGCTTTCGAAAGTTTCCGAGGATATCCGTGATAATATCTGGATTATTTCAAAAGAAAAATTCCTTGACGGAGTAAAAAACAGTCTGGAGAGCATTGGACTGAAAAAAGTCGCAAGTGCCGGAGCGGAGGGGCTTGTGAGATTTGAATGTATAAGCGATGACAAAATTGTTTTCAGAGCAAAGGTTTTCGCTCACGGAAAGGAACAGTTCTTCGAAATGTCAACCGTAAACGGTGAGGTAAAAGCTATCGGTGAGGTTAAGTCAAGAAATAATATGTCCCATTATTTTACCGACATCGAAAACGGCAGAGTATATTATTTGACACGTGATGATGATAAAATAACCCTCAAAGGTGAGATAAACAGCAATGCCGTGATTACATATCCGCACAGCATCGGAAAAATAGAAAGCTGTATCGATGATCGATTTGTCATTGCTGACAGCTCAAAAAGCTACGGCGAACCTTTGATGTCGATTTATGACGGCAGACTGAACCTTACGGATACATATCAGGCGAGAGTTAAAACAAAGGGCGAAATACTCGTTTTCTTTTAAGCCATAAGGATAATATAAAAGGAACTATAAATTAATACAAACTTGCCACGGCAATTTCCTTATTGGCAGCCCTGTTTAATGGGAGCGGAGTTTCCGTTCCCGTTTTTATTTTTCAGTTTGTTGTATTTCATTATGAAGAGAACATTTCTGTCATATACGGCTGCGGTCTGACTCTTATATTTTTGAAGCCTCCGTATGAGAATATTTATATTATACGGATTTGCTTCAATGAAAAGAATACGGAAGAACGGTACAGGTTTTTGGATAGTGTGTGCTCATTTGAAAGATGATTATCAATCGGAATAATTCCTGAATCATGAGAGAAGTGAAAACAATAAGAGTTACTTATTTGTAATAAAAAATGTTTTAAAGCAATAAACAATTAAGAAAAAACTGAAAATTACAATTCTTGTTTTTTCAATAAATTCAC
>CAMHNT010000261.1 GCA_946186535.1 uncultured Clostridia bacterium | reverse complement strand
CTAACCAGTAGAGTAAATCACACTAAGTTGACGACATTGCCCTAAAGGGACTAGGCTTCGCCGTCGCCATCTTTCAAAGGGCTTGAGCTAAAACTTTAACTGTGCTCTTTCAAAGTTTTTTGAAATTTTATAAATTTTAAAAAACTGTTGTTATAATTAGTTTTTATTGTAATCGCAGAAATCTTTCATACAGCACTTTTCGCATTTCGGGCTTCTTGCCGTACAGACTGCCCTTCCGTGAAGAACGAGCCTGTGACAGAAATCGTTTGACTCCTTCGGGTCGAGTACCTCTTTAAGAATAAACTCGATTTTCTTTGCGTCCTTTATATCGTGAAAGCCGAGTCTTGAGGTTATTCTGATGCAGTGTGTGTCAACTACAACGGCAGGCTTTTTAAAAATATCCCCGACAACGAGATTTGCGGTTTTCCTGCCTATTCCTGCGAGAGTCGTCAGCTCTTCTATTGTTCCGGGAACCTTTCCGTCAAAATTGTCGCAGAGCTGCTGAGCCATTTTGACGATATCCCTTGCCTTCGTCTTAAAAAGACCGCAGCTTTTTATGTATTCCTCGACCTCCGAAACGTCGGCTTCGGCAAAGTCCTTTGCGGTTTTGTATTTTTCAAAAAGCGCCGGAGTAACCATATTTACTCTCGCATCGGTGCACTGTGCCGCAAGCCTTGTTGCTATGAGAAGCTGTAAAGGGTCTGTGTAGACAAGCGAACATATCGCATCAGGATACTCTTTTTTCAGTGCCTTGACAGCCAGAGCCGCACGTTCCTTTGGGGTTATGTTTTCCATTTTTATTCCTCTTATTTAGTAGTATATCCTCCGAGATATCTTTCCGCTTTGTCGATGACTCTCAGATCGTTTTCGTAACAGCACATTTCCCGCGCCTGACCGAACGGAACCCAGATGAAGTAGTCTATCTCGCTTTCCTGAATATGAACGTCCGTGGAAAATGTTTCCGCAAGGAAAAACACAACTCTTTTCCTGACCTTTCCGAACGGGCAGTAGTCGCTTGTTTCCCTGAAACCGGGGTGAATTTTAACGTCAAGGTCTGTTTCCTCCTTGATTTCCCTTATGGCAGTCTGACGCTCGTTTTCGCCAAGCTCAACATGACCTTTAGGGAACGACCAGTACTTTCCGTTTTTGTTCTTGACGAGAAGCACCTTGACCTCTTCAGTGTCACGATAGAACACAATTGCTCCGCATGACTTTTCATAAAGACAGCTGATTCGTCCCACTCTGAAATTCCGAAGCCTCCGGAGTCTCTTTTTTATCAGCGGCTCATAATATATCTGACCCTCGGGGGCGGCAATAAGCTTGGTCTGAGTTGAATTTCTTGCCTGCGCTATAGCTATGACGGTGCAGTGAACGTAGTCCCTCGGTTTGTCCTTGGAGAGCAGATAGATATTCCGTCTTCGTGTTCCTGCCATATAGTAGCCGCTGTAAAGTCCTGCGTACGGAATAGCGGAAACTACCTTGACATCAATCTTTTTGCCAAGCATACTGTCACCTCCTATGTAATTATTATTTCTAAATCTGTTAACCTGATATACTGTTGTCAAACAAATCCCTCAATCTCTGGCAGTAGAGTGAGTTGTTAGCATCTGTTATACCGCTCAGGAAAAGTACCTGAGTTATATCGTTGCTGCGTATGTACTCGCTCAAATTTTCTTTGTATAGCTGTGCGTCGACAACGTGAACCTCGCTGTAGGCAGGAACAAGATATCCTATCACAGGCTCTCCTGCGTGGTCTTTTATGATGAGGAGTTTTTCATCGCCGGAGTTTTCTACATTATATATCCTTAAAAGCGCAGTGTCCTTTGCCGGGAATACACTGAGCGGATCATTCTCCGCGTTGTCGGTCGTGAAAAGATCGGTTTCAATCTCTTCACCTGTTTCGGTGTCTATGCGGTAGCAGTTGTAATGCACCGGAAGTTTGTAAAAATCAATCGTATCCGCATTGTCAAAAAGCTCCTGATTTCCGTGCGGCTGAATTTCTTTATCTTTTGTCCTTTGAAGGAGTTCGCCTTCAAAGCGTCTGATGTTTCCTTTCTTCTCGGAAAGCTTGTCGGTTGAATAGATATAGTCGGGAGCAAACTGCGCAGTCTGTGCGAATTTTCTGTATGCATAGTATCCGCCGAGAGCGGTAATGCTTTCGTCCGTTCTATAGAAAATATATTCGTTCTTGTTGATACTGAATGTATCATAAAGATCAACGTTTGTGACTCTGTCCATAAGCGCCGAGTTCATTCGTTCCAGATTATCCTTCTGAGAATTCGAGTATTCACGGTAGCCCGAATAAAGTCCGAATTCGGTGTTGGTGGGAATAACCATATTATAAACGGGAATATCATCTCTCATCGAAGAAGCGATACTGTTGAGAACAGCCGAGTAGTTGACGGCTGTATCGTCGATCCCATTGAACATAACATAGCCGCTTCCCTCGGATACGAAAATTTTGCTGTCCACTATGTCGAAGCTTCCGTCCGGAGCGTCGGGAGAATCGGGACTTGCCGTGTCGGAAGTTTCGATGATTTCCGCAGATGTATCGGCGGCTTTGAATGAATTTATGAACGGCTTTAAATATTTAAGAAATATAAAAACCAACGCTATTACAACAACCGCCACAGCGAAAAATAAAAATCCTTTTGCAAATTCACCGCCGGACGGCTTTTTTTTAAACCCCGAAGCTTTGTGACGTCTGCGTCCGTAGCCGCCTGTTCTGTGTTCATAACCTCTGTGAGAGTAACTGCTCATGTCGGTAGTCCTTTCAAATAAAAAGTCTATAACTTATAGTATAATATAAAATCTGCTTTAATACAATACAAAAGTTGCAATTTTGACATTTTTAATAAAAGATTTGTTATATAATAAACCTTTTCGACGAGCCGGGTTTCAGAATGATTCCACACGGAATTTAAGCCAATACCGCACAGAGATTGTGTCGAATATGCAAGCAGATTTGGTGCAGGGTGCCCGCAGCATACCAAGAAGTCAAGACACAAGGCGCAGACTGATTGGATTGTGCTGCAAATACCCTTGGGGTACCGTCAGGCGTTCGTTGACCTATCCTAAGGGACAAATTTTGACGCAGGCGGTAAAGCCACCTAACCCAAAAAGTTGGTGTGCGATTTTCGTCTGCCGTTGGCAGTTCTTTGTGCGGTGTTGCCTTAAATATCCG
>CAMHNT010000260.1 GCA_946186535.1 uncultured Clostridia bacterium | reverse complement strand
AAACCAACGATCATTTTCCAGGATAAATCCCTTTATGCGGAATACTCCCTCACAGGAAGCGAAAACTTTTCCGACAGTTTCGGAAAGTTCTTCCACAGTAATTTTTACGTTCATATAATAATACGAGCTGTAGCCATTTTCTTCAGAAAGAATCTTGACATAATTTTCCGAAACATATCCGCATTCGGAAATATCATTAAAATCTTCGTCATTCAAGTCAATCCAATTCTTGCGGACAATTTCATCTCCTACACGCCGTTTGCAGCGGAATTTCTCCAAAGCTCTGTTAATATGATTCACCGTCTCGGAGATTTCAGTTTCCGAAGACTCCTGAGTTTTGCTCAGAATTATTCTTCCTGCGTTTGCAGTCTGAGAAGCGAGAAGATATTCCGACTGATCGGAAAGGCAGTTTTCAATCTTTGAGTCAACAATCGCTATCACGCTTCCCGATTCATACCATCTTTCGAGCGGTTCTTCATGAAGAACATCAAAAAATTCATCAACATCAAAAATACCGGAAGGCTCAATCAGAACACGATCATAGCCGCTCATTCCCATAGCGATAAGCTTGGTTTTGAATCGCCTTCTGTGACAGTCAGCATCACACGCTCCGGCTACGGTTTCGATATTGCACTGGTCTCCCTGAAGTTCCTGAAGCAGCATCATGTCAACATTGACTGCACCGAAGTCATTTTCCAATATTCCTATTTTTTTGCCGTGCCTGATGAAATAATCGGCATATTTTTTTATAAATGTTGTTTTTCCGGAACCTAAAAATCCCGTTATCAAATCAACCTTAATCACAAATCCAGCTTCCTTTCGGTTATGACTCAGACTTTTTAAAATTTACTCATTTATTCTATCATAAATCAGGATGAAAAGTGTAAATATTTTAAAAAACTTTCAGAAAAAATCTCTCAGAGCGATTTAATTTCAGCTCTGAGAGACGAATCACATATTAAATATCATACCTTTCGCCGAGGAATCTTTCTCAAATATTTGTAACATCTTTTATATTCAAGATATGCATCATGATAGTCTTCCGCTGTAGGGGAATATCCTCCGAATGCCGTTCGTTCAAACAGCTGCAGAAGCTGTTCGGGAACATGGCCTCTGGTAGAGCTGATATACTCTCTCAGCCTTTTCACGGTGTATGAATTGTAATTATCGTTTGATGAAAAATTTATAAGCTTAATTACATTTTCATACAACTTTAATGTCCGTTTTTTAGGATCTCGGAAAAGCTGGCTTATACGGAAAATGCATTCAATAATCCTGTCGCGCAGCCATGAAAATATAATGAACAGAGCAACAATAATAACAATAGTATAACGGATAAGCGAGCGTAATATAGCCGAAGAAAAATTATTGCCCTCCTCTTCGGAAATATCCATATATCCCGACACCGTCGGATCAAAGGTAAGCCAGCCTGCCCCGGGAATATACACCTCTACAAAAGCATGAGCATGCCTGTCACGTATCAGGAAAGTATCTTCATCCGTTTTTTCAAAAGCTGCAAATCCTTCGACGTATCTCGCCGGAAGTCCGAGGCTTCTTGCCATAAGCGTCATAGCTGTCGCATAGCTTGTACATACGCCGGTTTTACTTTCAAAAATGAAGTAATCAATAGATTTGTCATCGGGATTATAATTTTCGTCATAGATGTAACCGTTCTGCTCGAAATACTGTTCAAGTGCAGCCGCTTTCTCTATATCAGAATAAGCGTCTTTCGTTATCCTGACAGCAAGTTCCGCCGTTCTGTCTGATATATTGCTGTCATCGGAGTAGGTTTCCTGTGCACTTTGATAATCCTCAATGAGTCTCAAAGCTGCATCAGAATTGTTTTGTGACAGAAATTCAATATATTCTTCCCCACTGAATCCAAGTTGGCCTGCATATAAGTAAAGCTCTCTTGTCTGGTCATAAAATGCAAAGCTGTCGTCAAGTGTTGCATCGCCGCTAATATATGCAGCCGTTCTTATAATTACGCTCTGCGGATATTTAATATACTTGAAAGTATTCGTTCTTCCGTTTTTCGTTATTGTTCCGAACGGAGCAGGAAGATATACAGGCTTAAATGTATCGCTATAAACCCTGCCGTTTTTGACTGTAATATAGCTTTCCGGATTAATATCCGATTCCGGCTCCTCTTCATCAAGCAAGACCTGCATATCATTAAGTATGTCACGTATTGAATATTCCGAATAGTTCGAGGTGAAAAAGAAGCCTTTTTGGTTTTTGTTATCCATCTCCCAAACGTCACCGTTGAAATTCATATAAGGCTGCTTGCGAAGATAATATGCGTCTTCCGAACCGTTTGTATCAAAATAGAAAAGTATGGCGCCTGTATAATTACGCTCTCCGTATCTTTGTGACGATGTGTCCGATGTTCCTTCAAACTCATCTCCTCCGGTACCGACACCGTCAGTCAGGGCATAATCAAAGTAATTTGAATTGCGTTCGAGCTTTGAAATATAAATCGGTTTTTTTATCATCATAGTGATTGTTCCGGTTACGGAAACAAATATCACTATACTGATAATATATGATCTGTCGATTTTCATCATTGTACTTTTTTGATTCGGTTGATATGGATCGGTTCGCCGGTTGTGTACAACTACAGCAAGATAAAGCATGACGATTACGGTCGCCATAAGTTCGGGCATTTCTGTCGAGCGTCTTGAATAAATCACAAACGGAAATAATATACAGAGCATGGCTCCCAGGGTGCGATAACGTACCTGAGTAAAATAGTATAGTATAGAAATAATAAAGAAACCGCCGCCAATAAAAACAGCATTCAGAAAAAGCGGCTGTTTATCATCAAAATCTGACAATCCGAAAAACCACAGCATAGGAGCTCTCCAGTCATTGAGCTGAGCTGCGCCTAAAGAAGTTAGTTGTATACTGATAAATATTAAAACAATAAGGATAACAGAGTAGATCAGTCCGCCCAGAAATTTTCTGTTTTTTAATCTGTCAAAAAATGCGAAAAGAATAAACTCAAATACAAGAAACAAAATCGTGTATGGTATTGCCATATCTTTGTATAATTCATAAATAACGGAGAAACATATTGACGCTCCAAGCAGCATAGGACAAATATATAAATTAAGTTTTTGGAAAAGCGAGGGAATATCCGTTTTAGTTTTTATTACATTTTTGTCTTTTGATTTTGTATTGAATGACATGACTCACCT
>CAMHNT010000259.1 GCA_946186535.1 uncultured Clostridia bacterium | reverse complement strand
TGCTGCGCCTACGGCTTGCATTCTTGGGGCGTCACTCATCCCCGGAGGGGGCTTTTTTGGGTGTGGGCTTCGCCCACGCCCATCGGGAGCTGCGCTCCCGAACCCTTGCTATCTTTCCGGGAAAATACTTTTCTACAAAGCTGAATTTTTTCATCAGGCTTCGCCCTGCACCTATCGGGGCTGCCGCCCCGAACCCTTGCTATCTTTCCGGCAAGAAACACCACACAATACATACTTCCGGAAACGAATAAAAAAAAGTATGACAAGTCCAAGAAGTCCGATAGAGAAAAAACCTAACCGGTAAAAGTCCCCCTCCTCGGGCGGTGGCTCATGTCAAAAATGTTTCCGGAATCGGAGTAAAAAAGTAGGAAAAGTCCAAGAAGTCCGATAGAGAAAAACCCTAACCGGT
The DNA here is from genome assembly GCA_946186535.1 of uncultured Clostridia bacterium. Classification (GTDB taxonomy): domain Bacteria; phylum Bacillota; class Clostridia; order Oscillospirales; family Acutalibacteraceae; genus RUG592. The sequence continues at coordinate 2,798 of CAMHNT010000259.1, read as the reverse complement.
GAAAGTCCCCCTCCTCGGGCGGTGGCTTATGTCAAGAATGTCTCCGGAATCGGGGTAAAAAAGGCGGTGGCTCATGTCAAGATTGTCTCTGGAGTCGTAGTGAAAAAGATTGATTTACGAGGCAGCCTTCGGGGCACATTTCAACGATGTCTTTCCACTTTTCGTGAATACTGTCATTGTCTGCGAAAAATACCGGAAGCAGTCCCATGTTGAGGTACGTTCCGTTTTCGATTGATTTTACTATCTCTGCCGGCGGCTCGAAATCCGTCTGATCGAATGCCCTCGGAACTATGAACATCATGATCTGATACATGAACGGTTCTTTTTCGTCCCCTTTTATTCTGTTCGCAAGCTCCACGCTGTACGGCTCGCTGACAATATCCGAATTCCGTGAAAGAAGCTTCTGAAGTTCTCCGCACTGATTCCTGAAAACGGTTCTGAATGTGTTGTAGTTTCTCTGATTCGAAAACAGCCTTATCTCAAAATCATTCAGCGAGCTGACTCCGTTTATTATCCCCATGCTGCTGATACGTTTAAACAGCGGATCGTCAAGCAGAACCGACGGATCGGAGACAGGATCCACAATGTTTATCTGAAGCATTCTGCATGGATTGATTTTTATGAGTCCTCTTATGTATCTGAATATTGTGCTTTTAAGACTTTTGCTCGGACTGCTCTCCTTGTGCCTGACCGTATATCTGAATGCAAACGGCTTCAGCTTGTGATGAATGATACTCAGCTGCTTGTTGCTTTCAAAGCAGAGAGAATCAAGCAGCCTGTAGTCGGTTGCCGCAGGAGTCGGAGTTTTGTACCAGTATCTCAGTGCGGAAACAATGAGTGAATATTCGTCCGAAATCTTCCTGTATTTTCTGTTGATACCGTTAAACTTCTCCCTCGCTTCCTTCGCTTCGACTTCGGCATTCCGAATCCGGGACTGAATTTCTTCGTATTCCGAATCAAGCCGTTCGATATCTTCGAGAACTTTCTGAGGGAGCTTCGAAGCGAAGTCAACCTCTTCCGGCTTGGCTCGCTTCGCTTCGATCTGTTTTATCTCGTCCTGAAGCCTGATTTTCCTGTATTTGATGAATGTATTGAGCTTCTGCTCTTTTATCGCAAGCTCCTTCTTAACCTCCGAAAGCTCGTCAAGCTCCTCTCTGTCCTTATTGAAAATATTTCTGTTCAGCTCTATTTTGTTTTCAAGGTCAGCCGAAATCTGATCTTTGTATTTAATTGAAAGATACTGCAAGACCTCGCTGTGATTCAGATAGCAGTATATCTGAAGATTGTATTTTCCGTTCTCGCTTTTCACCGAATCTTTGAAAACATAATATCTCGCGCGGTCTTTAAGGAACGGCAATTTTTTGAGCAGCTTTGCGGAAAAATCACTGAGAAGAATTTTTCTCAGAAGCATACCGGCACCTGCCGCAGAAAGCAGCGTATACAAAAAAGCAAAAATATTTCTGCTGTCAAAAACAAACTGTTTCCAGAGAAAAAATCCGCCTATACCGCCGAGAAAAAACGCAGCAATAAGCACGCTTCGTTCCTCAGGTGTGATCTCGTCCTCATCGAAAATATATTTCTGACCCAAAAGGTCGCCGATCTTCATAACACCGTAGCCGACACCAAAGCAGCTCACAGCCGCCTGAACAAAAGAAAAGAACGAAAGGCTCGGATTCACGAACGCAGCAATCGAAAAAAGCGCAGCCACAACCGCAAACACAACAGCCGAAATCCTCGCAAACTCACCGATAACCACATCGGTGACCTCTCCCTCACGCACCATCTCCACCATGTCCGAATTTGCGAATTCAAGCTCTCTGCTCTCCAGCTCCTCAAAGCTATGAATTCTCTTCGAGCATATCTCATCGACATTTTTCCTCAGCAGCTCTCTGTGATACGGAGTAATCCATCTCCTGCTTTTTGCACTCTGAAGAAGCTTAAGAACGGATTCATCAGCCACCGGAAACGAATCGCCGGAATAGTCGTCAAGCTTCTCCTGTTTTTCCAGAAGGTCCTCATATTCCGAGTCAAGCCTTGAGATTTCGTCATTGAGATACTTCATCTTGTCCTGATACTCTCTGACGCTCTTGTCATATTCGCCGCTGCGTTTTGAGATATCGGCTTCGGCATGCTGTTTTGCCCGTCCGACCTCCTGAGATATTTTAACGTCAAGGCGTGCTTGGGTTTTAAGCCATTTTTCCTTCTGCTCATTTATCGCCGTATCGTATACCCCGGCACGCTCTTTCCTGTTGGATTCCGCTCTTTCCTTCAGCTTTTCCGAAACGGCATTCTTTTCATCAAGAACCTTTTTCAGCACAGGCATCTTCTTATCAAAAAGAGCCTTTTTCCTTGCTTTCTCCTCATAGCTGTAGACAGCGCTGAGGTAGTCGCTGTATGTCATATTCGAAATAATCTCGTCATTTTCGACCTCCGCCGCTTCGCCCATCAGCGACGGATTAAGCTGTTCAACGGAACCATTCCAAACAGTTCCGTTCTCTTCCTTCTTTTCCTTCTCCCTCATCTTCCCACCTCTTTTTTTTACCCCTTTTTTACCCCGATTCCGGGGACATTCTTTACATGAGCCATAACCCCGAGGTTGCGGACTTTCCCGGGCAGGGTTTCTCTCTATCCTTTTTTACCCCGATTCCGGAGACATTCTTTACACGAGCCATCGCCCGAGGTTGCGGACTTTCCCGGGCAGGGTTTCTCTCTATCCTTTTTTTACCCCGATTCCGGAGACATTCTTTACACAATCCATCGCCCGAGGTTGCGGACTTTCCCGGGCAGGGTTTCTCTCT
>CAMHNT010000258.1 GCA_946186535.1 uncultured Clostridia bacterium | reverse complement strand
AAGGAACACAACTGCAAGGTTCTGGAAAATGAACCGCTGAGCAGGCATACAACCTTTAAGATAGGCGGTAATGCCCGAGCTTTGATTGTTGTTGAAAATGCGAATTCTCTTTCGGAACTTTTTAAACTTTGCACAAAGCTTGACGTTCCGAATTTTGTTATCGGAAACGGTTCCAACCTTCTCATAAGCGATGACGGTTATGACGGAGTTGTTTTCAGACTTGACGGAGATTTCAAACAGATATCCATTGTAGATGAAAATACAATAAAATGCGGAGCCGGAACTACTCTTGCAAAGCTTTGTAAATTTGCTCTTGATCATAATCTTAGCGGTTTGGAGTTCGGATGGGGTATACCGGGAACTGTAGGCGGTTCCGCATTTATGAATGCAGGAGCTTACGGCGGCGAGATGAAAGATGTTCTCGAATCCTCATCATACATAACACCTGACGGTGAACTCGGAACAATGTCTGCGGATAAAATGGATCTTTCCTACAGACACAGCGTATATTCGGAAAACCGATACATAATAACAAGCGTAACCGTTAAATTAAAACCAGACAGCTACGAAGCTATAAGAGGCAGAATGGATGACTTCATGGGCAGAAGAAAAGACAAACAGCCGCTTGAATATCCGAGTGCCGGAAGCGTTTTTAAACGCCCCGAGGGATATTTTGCCGGAGGACTTATCGAGGAATGCAATCTTAAAGGAAAGCAAATCGGCGGTGCTCAGGTCAGTGAGAAACACGCAGGCTTTATAATAAACAAGAATAATGCAACCTGTGAAGATGTCTGTAATCTTATTAAGCATATTCAGGATACGGTTTTTGAAAAAAAAGGCGTAAACCTTGAATGTGAGATAAAAAGAATTTAATTATATCGGATTAAAAAATGTTATGAACTCAGGCTCTGTCTGAAATTAATTTCAGAACAGACGACTGAGTTTATGACTTGGAAATATGTAAGAATTATGTTGAAAATACCAAGGAGAAGTTATGGAATTTATAATCGTAAGCGGAATTTCGGGAGCAGGAAAAACATCGGCGCTCCACGCAATGGAGGATATCGGATTCTACTGTGTGGACAATATTCCGCCTGCCTTGCTCTCAACGTTTTATGAGCTTTGTGACAAATCTACCGATGAGCGAATGAAAAGGGTCGCCGTGGTTCTGGACATTCGTGTCGGAAATTTTTATGAGGAATTTTCGATTGCGGCGGCAAAGCTCAGGAAAGAAAATTATCAATACAAAATACTGTTTCTTGATGCAAACAACGATGTTCTTGTCAGAAGATTCCGTGCAACAAGAAGAAAGCATCCGTTATGTCCGGACGCTACGATATATACAATAAACGAAGCTGTAAATATTGAAAGAGATCTTCTCATGAAGCTGAAAGAGTCTGCCGACTATCTTATTGACAGTTCATATCTTTCGACAAGCCAGCTTAAAGAGCGCATTTCAACTCTCTTTCTTGACAACGATATTTCGGCGCTTGCAATTACTTGTATGTCGTTCGGATTCAAATACGGAGTTCCGACGGAAGCGGATCTTATGTTTGACGTTCGGTGTCTTCCGAACCCTTTCTATATTGAAGATCTGAAATATAAAAACGGACTTGATGCTCCGGTTCGGGATTATGTAATGAAATGGGAGCAGACTCAGGGTGTTCTGAGAAGAATTATCGAATATGTAGACTATTCTCTTCCTCTCTATGCTGATGAAGGAAAAAGCCAGCTTGTCATTGCTATAGGATGTACAGGCGGAAAACACCGTTCTGTTGCATTAACTCAGTCGGTTTACGATCATTTGTTTGAAAATAAGCACAAAGTCAGTGTTCATCACCGTGATATAGGAAAGGCTTAAAATGAGGTGGGAAAGTGTCTTTTTCGTCGGATACTAAAAAGGAGCTGTGTAAAATACCGCTGAAGCTCGATGAGATGATAAAAGCTGAAGCCTATGGACTGATTCTGTTTTGTAAGAAATTTTCCGAGCAGGAGATTTCTTTCCGGACAGAAAGCGGGGATACGGCAAACAGATTTGCTGATATAATCACTGAAAGGACAGGCTCTATCGTAGAAATTCAAAAATTTCTGTCTACGCGAAAATCAGATGCATCACTGTACAAGGTTGATATCCCGAACAGTGACGATAGAAAAAGGATTATTTCTTATTTCGGTCATGATAACAGCGAAGTAACTCTTCGAATTAACCGTGCGAATATGGAATTTGACGTTTGTTCTGCTTCATTTCTTAGAGGTGCTTTTCTGACTTGCGGAAATATAACTGCACCTGAATCGGAATATCATCTTGAATTCAATGTTCCTCATAAGTGTCTTTCAGAAGATCTGTGTAAACTTATATGTGAAACATCGGAGTATGTGGGTGGACGGGCTATAACTCCGAAGTTTGCAAATAGACGAGGTTCTTATGTAGTCTACATAAAGGACAGTGAAGATATCTCTGATTTTCTTACACTAATGGGTGCTGGAAATGCAAGCATGGCAGTAATGCAGGTTAAAATCATGAAGAATTTCGAAAACGCAAGAAACAGAAAAATTAATTCTGAAATTGCCAATACAGATAAAACTCTGTCAGCTGCCGCAAAGCAGATTCAAGCGATCAATATACTAAACGATAGCGGCAAAATAGACGTATTGAGCGAGGAACTCAAGGAGGTTGCACAAATCCGTCAGCAGTATCCGTTGGCGTCTTTGAAAGAACTTTGTACATATTTCAAAACACCTATCAGTAAATCGGGACTTAATCACAGATTGAACCGTTTGATTGAACTTGCTGAATTAAACGATGACAAACTGTAAATGTTATGTATAATTTTTTATTAAAAATTAAAGGAAAGCTAATTAATATCCGCTTCCCTTTAATGCATTATCTGTATGATAAATCGGCTGGAGTTATAATAATACAACTCCAGCCGATAAATATTTTATCAAAATTCAATTGTTCTCGGAGCTTCAGTGAATGAAGAAAATGTGGCTGCTGCGTTTTTGAAATACAAAACTTCTGTGTTGTCATCATCCGGAGAATACATTGATTTAAGATCAGGATAATTATTGAGCAAGTGTTCCTTTGCTTCTTTTCGCTCATCTCTTATGAGAGTTCCTGAGACACGGAGCCAAGTGCCATTTAAAAAAGCGCAGATTTCAACTTTTGGGTTGGCTTGTATTTGTTTCGAAACGTCCTTTGACTTACC
>CAMHNT010000257.1 GCA_946186535.1 uncultured Clostridia bacterium | reverse complement strand
CTCCGTTGATGAGCTCCTTTGAAAATGCGTAGTAGCCGCCGATTGTGTTTATCTCGTCCCGTGCGTACTGTGCCATCTGAGCTACCCTGCCATAAACCTCCCTGCCTCTGAGAGCTAAGTTTCTTCTCGAAATGTCAAGGCTTGAAAGAAGCAGATATGAGCCGCTTGTGGTCTGAGTGAGGTTGATTATCTGTCTAACGTGTCCCTCGGACATATTCGGACCTATAAGCAGAAACGAACTCTGAGTAAGACTTCCTCCCGATTTGTGCATAGACGCCGCCGCCATGTCTGCGCCTGCCGCCATTGCCGAAATCGGCATATCCTCACCGAAATAGAAATGCGTGCCGTGAGCTTCGTCAACAAGACACAGCATATTGTTCCTGTGCGCAAGCTCAACAATAGACTTCAAATCCGAGCAGATACCGTAATAAGTCGGATTGTTTACAAGTATCGCCTTCGCATCGGGATTCGCTTTCATAACTCTTTCAACGTCCGAAAGACGCATGCCGAGCGGAATACCGAGCCTGTCGTCACACAACGGGTCAACATAAACGGGAACTGCACCACAAAGCACGAGCGCACCCATAACGCTCTTATGAACGTTTCTCGGAAGAATAATTTTCTCCCCTCTCTTAACGCTTGACAGCACCATCGCCTGAACCGACGAGGTCGTGCCGCCCACCATTAAAAAAGCGTGAGCCGCACCGAATGCCTCTGCCGCCAGTATTTCCGCATCTCTGATTACGGAAACAGGATGACAAAGGTAGTCGAGCGGCTTCATTGAGTTTACGTCTATTCCAACGCACTTCTCCCCGAGAAATGCCGTAAGCTCGGGGTTTCCTCTTCCCCTTTTGTGTCCCGGAACATCGAACGGAACAACGCGTTTTTTACCGAATTCTACCAACGCTTCATAGATAGGAGCGTTTTCCTGAGATAAAGCCATTCAAACAGCCCTCCCATATCAAAATATATTTTTACCGCTGTAAATTTCAATCATTTCCTTGCGGAGATTGTCCATAATTTCAAGTCTTTTCTTAGGCGGAAGCTCATAGGCGTCCGTCTTGAAAAGATAGTTCTGCAAATCAATTTCTTTAACCATCATTTTTGTATGGAAAATATTACTGTCATAAACATTTATATCAACAGCGTCATATCTTGAAAGAATCTCCGGAGAGATATAATCCTGAATAGACGCTACCCTATGATCGAGAAAAAGCTTCTTACCGTTAACGTCACGTGTGAAGCCCCTTACTCTGTAGTCCATAGTTATGATATCGGAATCGAAGGAGCTAATGAGATAATCGAGAGTCGAAAGCGGAGTTATCTCTCCGCAGGTCGCAACATCTATGTCAACTCTGAACGTTGCAAGACAGGTTTCGGGGTGATACTCAGGATAGGTATGCACGGTAACATGACTCTTGTCGAGATGCGCAAGCTGAACCCTTCCCGAAGGCTTCATCGAGCCCTCGGCAATCAGAACCGCAACCGATGCTCCCTGAGGGTCATAATCCTGCTTTGCAATATTCAGAACCGTAGCGCCTATCATATCGGTCAGAGTAGTCAGAATATTTGTAAGCCTCTCGGAGTTATACTGTTCATCGATGTAAGCAATATAGTCACGCTGTTCTCTCGCTGTCTTTGCATAACAGACATCATATATATTAAAGCTAAGAGCCTTTGTAAGATTATTGAATCCATACAGTTTGAGCTTGTCCTCCATAGCCTTTCCCCCATTCATTTACCCATATACATATAAAAAAGCGATGCATTCCTGCACCGCCTGTAAAATATCCGAAATAACACATTTATATACAAAAATAAGATATGAAATTCCGACAGAGTCTATATAGCAAATACTCACTTTTACTACTCTTATTGACCATTTTACAAGTTGATGCGACTATGCGCTTTGGTTAAAAAGTAACCAACCTATAAACTTGAGTTTTCATACCCCATAAAAAACACAGGCATAACTCAATCAATAACGGCGGAAGCTCCGCCAATCGGCAGTTGACCCGGCTGTCCGTATGGCCTTAACCCGAAAGGGTGGTCAGTAAAAATATTTGCATGGATACTCCGAAAAATCATATCACATAGCATTTTCATTATAGCCAAGATTCGATAAAAAGTCAAGAAATAACTATTTACAAAAACTTACAGAGTTGTTATTTTTTCGTGCCATACTGCCGGAACTCCTCCAAACTGCCGTTAAATACGTTCATGTCTATATATTTTTCCTCTCCGTTATACCCGTCAAGCCTCTCCCTGTCCGAATACTGCCAGAAGCTCCAGTTCAGATTGGGCGAAGGTCTTAAATATACGCTTCTTATCCACAAATCGCAGTCCGAAAATTCATCACCGATGATTTCATTTTTTGATTTTTGGGTAGCATATATCACAGGAGTAATTCCAAAATGCTTTTTAATCTCATCAACGCATATCCTGAGTTCGCTTCTGACATTTTCAAGCTCCTCACCGGAGAGAGAATTATAGCTGCCGTAATACTCAACGTCGAGGACAGGCGGAAGCATACCGTCGATATATGAAACTGTACCGCAGAAATTTTCAGCCTGAGTCTTCCCCGATGACTCAAAGCTGAAAAAATGATATGCGCCGATTCTGAGATCGGTTTTCATTGCGGAATTATAATTTTTTTCGAAATAAGGATCGACATATGACGAACCCTCCGTCGCCTTTATGAAAGCAAACTGTATATCCTGAGAAGCCAGAACCTCCCAATCAATATCACCTTGATAGGAGGATACGTCAACTCCTCGAACGGGATAGCTTTTACGACTCGGGTTGTTCAGTTTAATTACAAAAACCCCAATCAGCAATATTATCAGCACAAACGAAACCAATCTTTTTATATGTTTCCCCATATTTCAGCATTTCCTTTATATCCCTGTTTTTATGTATTATACATCATAACAAGAATTTTGTAAACCGAAATCAGATATCCGCTTAAGGTTTTTGAATGAGTAAAAAATATACTTGATCAAGTCGCCTTGGAGCGGCGAGGAGAATTTGTTTTAACCTTCGGGAAGGGACGCTTTCTGCCAAAGCGTCTCCCTAAAGGGACTAGGCTTCGCCGTCGCCATCTTTCCAAAACAGTCCGCCGGACTGTTTTGGAAATTCACCCTTGCAAAGGGCTGAACGCTAAGAGAGTTTCGCCGTCTGCGGACGGCGACCAAGGGCGCTGCCCTTGGAACCTG
>CAMHNT010000256.1 GCA_946186535.1 uncultured Clostridia bacterium | reverse complement strand
CAGTCCACAGGACTGTTTTGAAATTCACCCCTTGCAGAGGGCTGAACGCTAAAAGAGTTTCGCCGTCTGCGGACGGCGAGCAGGGGCTCTGCCCCATGCACCCCGCCAGCTTTTTGAAAAAAGCTGGGCAAAAACTTAAATAAGCTTCGCAACCGTACAGCTGTAAATTATTATGTTCAGAATTTGTCAAGGTCATATTTGTCCGGATTGTTTTCGTCGATGTAATCCTGAATCTGACGTTCCTTGCGTTTTTTCACAAATTCATTCAGCAGAAAAAATCTTACGTACCTGTTTGCGGCAAGAAAGGGAAGATTGAATATTATCGTAAGAACCCCGATAATAAATCCAAGGGAGGGAAGATTAACGATAAAAGCAAAAATACAGTACAGGCAATTTATGAGTATGCACATTTCGCTTCTGCATGTATATGTCAAATATGTTTTAAGAGTGGGAATGTCAGCCTTTTCTATTTTCTGAGAGTTAATTCCCTCACGGTTGTATTTTATGGGGAGAAGACCGTACCATGCGTCTATATCAAAATTTTCGCTGTAAAATCTTCCTCTTCGTTCGAAATTGTAAGCACGATAGGGAAACTTTCTGTAGCTGACGTGTTTTTGTCCCACATTTTTTGAAAGAAGATATGAAAGAAAACTCCATAAGCATATGATAATAATATTAATAATTATTGCCATACCAAGGCTGCTGCTTTTCAACAATCTTCTCACCTCTGCTTCTTATTTGTCTATATAAGAATATACCAAAAAATCTTACATATTTCAACATCAAAATTGTAACCATTTTATACCGAAAGACTGTCGGCAAAATATACCTTGATTTTGTATGGTCAGTGAGGTATTATATAAAGAAAAAGCAGAAAAGGAGTATTCGCATGACAGTTCAGGAAAGGCTTGTAAAAATATTGACAGAGAAAAAAATGAAAATAGCGTCAGCGGAAAGCTGTACCGGAGGACTTATATCCGCAATGATAACCGATGTTTCGGGGGCAAGCGAGGTTTTTGAATGTGGGGTTTGTTCCTATTCCAACGAGATCAAGATTTCCGTTCTGGGAGTTCGGCGGGAAACCATAGAAAAGTATACGGAGATAAGCAGTCAGACCGCCGAGGAAATGGCGGGAGGAGTTCTTAAAATTTCGGGTGCCGATATTGCCGTCAGCACGACAGGGGTTGCCGGTCCGACGGGAGGAACAGAAGAAAATCCTGTCGGAACCGTTTTTATCGGTGTCGCATCAAAGAATGGCGTGGTCTCGGATAAGAAAAATTTTAATGAAGATCTCTGCAATGACAGAGACAAAATCCGCCGCCGCTGTGCGGAATACTGTCTTGAGAAGGTTATTTCCTTTTGTGATTCCGAATAATCAGGTTGATTTTTCTTCATATTATATAAATGTCAGAACACCTCTCGGAGAAGAGAGGTGTCAGTCTGTCGAAAAAGTCTACTCGAAAGAGTAGGCTTTTTCGTTTTAAAGTGATATAATAAAACAGGGTGATGCTTGAAAAGAACAAAAAAGACCTTAGCCAAATGGAACTTGTAAGTGTAGAGTTTTGTTTCAAAACGTTGACCGTTAAAAAATCACACGCACCGGAATTCAGTGCGTGTGATACGTTTCTGTGGCTTAAAATCCCCATACTTTGTAGAGGTATGCTTTATATTCATCGTCTTTTGTTTCGGTTGAGCAGAGAACGAGTACGGAGCCGTCGTCCATGGCGATAAGCTTGTTTATCCAGACAGGATTTTCCGTTCCGAAAAGCTTTGTTGTTTCGCTGCTTTTTGTCTGACCGATTTCGGAACCGTCGGAATTCCAGATAGAAAGATTTCCGACTGCCGAAACCATCAGACCGCTGTCGGTTTCGGTCATCGAATCAATGCTTTTTCCGTTAACCTTGTTGTCTGTTATGGCGAGCTGATTTCCTTCATAATCATAGACGGCAACTCTCTGATTTTCACCGTCGGTTGTACCGCCTATGAGAATATGATTTCCAACGAATTCAATGTCGGTTATTGAATCGAAAACCTTGTAGCTTTCTTCCGGGTCTTCCGATTCCTGCCAGAATGTTTCTTCAGTGTCGCTGTCCCCGAATTTAAAAATACTGTCCTTGCCGTTGAAAAAGCTCAGACCGAAGTCCATAACCTTTGAAAGCGCAAGATTGCCTGTCAGGTCAAGCTCCGTGAGAGTTCTGTCTTCTTCCAGCTTTGCGATGTTGAACACGTCGTTGCTGAGATAAACCTGGCCGTACGGGTCAATGTCTATTTTTTTGAATTTTGCGTCAAGCTTGGTTTCATCTTCCTTTGATGCCGAGTCATCGCTGAGTGTATATTCAATAAGTTTCCTGCCGTCCAATATATAGAGTCTGTCACCGAACAGAGCACAGTCGAGTGAACTTCTGTCCGAAACTTCGAGCTTGTCGCTGAGGGAAACCAGATCCGCCTTGAGAGTGTAGCCGTCAATATCGATGCTTGAAGGTTCCGGAGTTTTTTTGTTTTTCTCTTCTTTTTCGTCCTCTTCTTCGTCGTCTTCTTCCTTCTTGTCTTCTATTGAATCGATTTCTTTGAAATCGTCATCGGAGATTTCAAGGTCGTTGACGTCTGTAGAAGAGTCCTCTTTTTTGTCGGAGTCAGTTCCGGAAGGGATGTTGGTGTCTGTTGATGTGTCTGTCTGGACTGTTTCGGCTGCCTTTGAAGTTTCATTTCCGGATGATGTCTGACAGCCTACCAGCGAAAATATAAGCGATAGGGAAAGAATTGAAAAAATAATTTTCCTTTGCATATAGAATCCTCCTGTAGGTTTATGTTATCAGTGATATTGTTACCTGCAATAAAGATTTTTATGCGTTATTTTGATTTCTGATGTTTTTAAATTTTTTTATTGATATTGACAGCGTTGCAAAAGTATAATTATTGTTTTTTAGCAAAAGAAAATCCCGCATTGCGGCATTTTTATAAAAGTTTTTGTACAAATTGACTATCGTTTAATCGATTTGCTTATTATAGGTTTTTATTATACATCTGCACAAAATTTTTATCAAGCGTGTAACTGTTAAAAGTGTAAAGCAGTCAGGCAATGATTATGAACAGAGTTTCTCATGTCTGTCAAAAATTGCAGACGAGGGGCAAACTGAGAATATCGTCAGATTTTTATAATGACTGTTTTTCTTTCCTAAAGCGATATTTTGTGCCGGGAATGGGCAGATAGTCAAGTCAAGTGCAACACTTTTTAGAAAGGAACTCTAAGGGAGAA
>CAMHNT010000255.1 GCA_946186535.1 uncultured Clostridia bacterium | reverse complement strand
TTTGACATAAACAGGTTATTTTATACTTCTCATTGCTTGTTTATGGATTGCCTGATTTACATGCTGACTTTTCATTCTCGTACTATTTTCATTAATACAATAATAATCAGTCTATCATTGATATCTATTATAACATTTTATACTGTTAATTTAAAGAGTTTTTACTACTTTTTTTAATTTTTACGGAATGTTTCACGTGAAACATTTGGAAAACAATTTTATTGAACCTATGATTGTTTCACGTGAAACAAAATACAGAAATTATGTTTCTATAAAAAGCAGCATATAATACTTCTCAAATATATCAGGATTAATTTCAGACAACATCATAAATGTGAAATTCTTTTCTTGTATCTTTTTCACATATGTGACACTATACTGAAATTCACAAAAAATGAGTAGAATTTTTCATTCACAAATTTAGCCATACAAATTGCCGTGCGCCTGCTTCAAGAAAGACAGAACTCCGGGCAGCATTAATACTGCTCGGAGTCCTGTCTTTCTTCGGGATATAGCCGAAAAAATGGGGTATGAAGAAATGTGTATATGGATATTTAGTAATACTCTGAAATTATTTTGTGATCCTTATTCTGTACTCAACGAACTCATCTGTTTCGGTTTTTTCTTCCGTTGCATTGATTCCCGACTGGCGCATTGTAGAAACCGCTTTGTTTATTGTATTATAAAAAAGCCGGATATCCTTAATAACAATCTTGTGTTTGTTTTTCTTTAAACTGTCATCGGGGTCAATAATTTTCTCCACAAGTTCATCTGTCTGAATCACATTAAGATTATTGTTTATAACATTTTGAGTAATTTTTTTTCTGATATTCACATCCTGAATTCTCAGAAGCGAAAGAGCGTGATGTTCCGATAAATTGTTTTCTGTAATATTTTTGCGCTCTTCATATGTATATCGCAGAAGCTTGAGCTTGTTTATTACACTGCCTTCGCTTTTCCCGAGTTGACGGGCGGCTTTTTCCGTTGAGAAATTGAATTCGTTTATGAGTATATTTATAGCCTCCGCCTGTTCAAAATAGGAAAGCTCTTCCCTCTGCAAATTCTCTATCAGACCGTAAACGGCTGACTGTCTTTCTGAACAGTGAACGACAATACACGGAACAAAACTGAATCCTGCCATGACTGCCGCTCGGAGACGTCTTTCCCCGGATATCAGCTCATATTCAAACGGACTGATATCACGCACAGTAAGCGGCTGTAAAATCCCGTTCAGCTCAATACTTCTCGCAAGATATCTTATATCATCGCGGCTGAATACCTTCCTCGGCTGAGATTTGTTGACCGAGATTTGAAAAACAGGAATCATCATAATTCTGCTTTCACCCTTGATCTTACCACTGCCCACTGTCTCACCCTCTCATCGGTATCGATTACAGTTATAATTATATCACTGCTCCGGCAAGAATATTGTCAAAAATTATCGTCTACAAAATTTATTTTTTATTCCGAAAATTATAAAAATATATTTACTTTATTTAAAAGTAATAAAACAAATATTGTCACTCATATCTGTTAGAAATATATTCCGCAAAAATTCTTCTGTTTCCGGAAGCTGCCTGAATTGAAATTCCCTTCAATTCACTACTGTCGGTATACTGTACTTTGCAGGAATAGCTCACGCCAGTACATTGAACAGCTATTGCTTCAATTCGTCTGTCGCAGCGCGCCTTCATTTCTGCTATTACAGCAGGAACAGTGACTGTGTTGTTCGCTTCGGCTTTTCCTCCAAAGCATTCCGGAATTATGCAGATTTCACGGAGATCTTCCTTCGGATATGTTCGGAAGAGATATTCAGCATTGTTACTTTCTTCCCACGGATTTTCTGCATCTAAAAGGTATGTCGTTTCAAGGGCGATATTGCTTCGGACAGCAAGACCGAAACCATGCTCGGGTTCTATTTTCTCCGCTGCGCCTCTGATAACATAAGCCGGTTCATCGCTCTCGGGAAGATAAATTTCCATATTATCAGGGCTGAACAATCTCAGAAAATCATGAATTTCATAGTCCTCAGAGCACCCCTCTTCTGCCAAATTATCTATTTCCGCAAATTTCTTGAGACTTTTATACAAGCTTTGAATCAGTTCATCACACGGGTTCGTAAAATGCTCAATGCATTTATTTATATATTCCTCAGAAACTCCCTCTGCTGCACATACGGTTATATTACTGTCGAAAAGCTCGCTGTATATTTTCTTTTTTTCCGCAAAACCGTTCTCTCTCTGACTGAATTGCCGATATATCCGTTCAATCTCACTTTCAAGCCTGTGAAATTTTTCCCATGTAAAATCAACGCAGTAATAGTGACCTGGTGTACAGAAATGCTCATAATAATCAAAATCGTAGCGCTTTGTTTCCAGATTGGGGCAATATAGACCGTTCGTGTCATAATTGAAATACCAATCAGTGAAAGAGCGGCCCTTTTCGGAAATATCTTCCCTAATCAGTTTGTAATCCATGCGTAAACCAAAAAAATCAACCGGGCTTTCCGTTTCTTCAACAATCCCCCTGGATATCGTCTTCGGAATAATCGCCGCTCATAAGATTGCGGCGGACAAGCCAAGCGACATAGCATGCTGTCGGAGTTCCCGCATAGCCATATATTTTATCGGAATCCCGGTCTATCTCTTCAGGCGGAACGTTTTGAGAATTGCCGTAAAATTCTTTTGCCGCAGCATCAAATGCCCACTTAGCACTATCTCTTTCAAATTTTGGAATAAAACAATCGATTGATATTTTATTTGTTTTAGGCTTAAGCATTCCGATTTCTTTGCACATATAATAAACACCTGCGACAAATGCTGCAAGTATCAGCATAATGGGTATAATGAAAGGAGGAATGCTCAGCGTTGTGCCTATCGCAAAAAATAACAGCCATAATATTACGACAAGTATTTCCATAGATAAAGACGTAAGCAGAACAAGTCTTTTATCTGAGTAAACCCGATAAATTCCGCCTATGCTTATCAGAGTAAGTTCCGCCGACGCAAGCGCCGTAATAATCCCTGAAAACGCTTCTACATATCCGTCCATTGCAGCACCTATGCACGCTATTGTAATAAACAACTCTACTATACCGAGAATCGACAGAAAAATATAACTTGATACTTTAAAAAATTTCATAGTTAGCTCCATTCTTTTATGATATAATACTTCTGTTTTCATTATTTGTCAATAGCTTTTATAAATCAAAATAGAAATTAATGGCTCGGTTCATGGTAAAATGAAGTTGGACATTAAAAATAATATTAATATGT
>CAMHNT010000254.1 GCA_946186535.1 uncultured Clostridia bacterium | reverse complement strand
GAAAATCCTTTTAAAGCTTTTAATCAGAAATCAGTATTAGGCATAAAACTACACCCGATTTCGCTTATCGGACGGAATCGGGTGTTTTTTAAGTCTGTTCAGAAATTTTTCGTTCATATTCAAGTTAGGTGACTTCTCATAAGTGAAAAATTCGGACGCAGGCGGTAGAGTCACTCAACTCAAATATTTCACAGCAGTTTGTCGAATTTTTTCTTATCATTCTTCATATACACAAGATAATATTGTGTGTATGCTTTTTTGTCCGTCAAAGGAATATTGATTCTTCCGTTGTTTCTCGATTGAATTACACTCTGCGTAATGTCGGTTGAAAAAGACGGTAAATTTGATGAACACGAAAGCTCTCCGACAGCGTCCATATCGTCTTGTTTGTAGAACTTTGAATCCGGCATTTCGGATTTCACTATATCCTCCCAGAATCCAACCTTTGCATACATGATAAAATTCTGTCCGTTCATCTCTGAAAATGTTATTTCTTTCTGCACCGCAGCAGGATGAAAATGATTAACCGTGATATAAAGATGTTCCGATATGTATTTTTTACAGATAACATCATTGTTTTCGATAGGACGATTCATAATAAGCAGATTGTATCGTGAGTCTGACAATCCACCCATCAGGTCTGTTTCATCGGAAATCTGAGTGGCTATCGTATATTCCGACGCACTTCCGGCAAGCGAGGGCAGCAGTATCATCAAAGGGCCCGGAGCAATGCTTCCTATGGAAATGGTATTCCGCTGTTTTTCAAATTCCGCTATGTGCCGCTGCATTTCTTTCTCGGTTTCAATAATTCTGCGTGCATATTCGGCGGCGAGCTTACCGGTTTCGTTTAATGTGATTTTGTTTTTTGTCCTCTCAAAGAGCTTTACGCCCAGCTCACTCTCAAGTTTTTTCATTGCTCGCGAAACAGACGGCTGTGCGATGTTTAATTTTTCGGCTGCGTCGGAAAGCGTCCCGCATTCACTCACGGCTAAAAGATGTTCCAATAAGTAAATTTCAATCATAAAATTACTCCTTTTATGTTCAGTATACGCAATAAGTATAGCACTATGCATAATTGATATTGTACTTTTTCCAAAAAATAGGATATAATAGTTATAACAATTATAACAGATTAAAGCAAAAGTAACAACACCGAGAAAAGGAGGCAGCCGCACTTTGGTGTGTTTATACTCCGAGTCATGCTCTACCGAAGGCTGCCTATAAATATTTTACAATAGAAAAGGAGCAGGATCTTATGGAAAAGATAGTTCTCAACAACAACACGGAAATCCCGGCAGCAGGAATAGGCACATTCCTTATGCAGCCCGACGACGCACAGAATGCCGTTGTATCGGCTTTGCGCAACGGCTACACTATGATTGACACCGCAAACGCTTATATGAACGAAAAGGCAGTAGGCAGAGGAATCAAGGAGTCGGGTAAAGCGAGAGAAGAGGTCTATATCTCTACGAAGCTCTGGCCGAGCGAGTATTCAAATGCCGACGCAGCTATCGAGGACACACTCAAAAGACTTGACACAGGCTACATTGACTTGCTTTTTCTTCACCAGCCTGTCGGAGATTACATCGGCGCATACAAGGCTATGGAGAAAGCCGTAAAAAGCGGCAAGGTGAAATCACTCGGTCTTTCAAACTTTTCTTCCGAACAGGTACAGGAGGTTATTAATGAAACTGAAATCCGTCCTGCTGTTTTACAGGTCGAAGCACACCCGTACTATCCGCAGAATGAGCTGAAAGAAAAGTTTCCCGATATTCATTTAATGGCTTGGTATCCTCTCGGTCACGGCGACAAGAACCTTGTCAGTGAGTCTGTGTTCACTGAGCTTGCCGGGAAGTACGGAAAGACCAATGCTCAGATTATTCTCCGTTGGCACACTCAGTCCGGAAATATCGTTATCCCCGGTTCAAAGAATCCTGAACACATTAAAGACAATATCGATATTTTCGATTTCACTTTAACGGACGAAGAACTCGGAAAAATTGCAGAGGTCAACAAGAACACACGCTACTACACTGCAACCAAGGAAGCATTGGAGGGGTACTTGAAATTCGCTCCCGATTTTAACGCACAGAAATAATACTAATCTCCATAAAAAAGTAGACTTTCTACTTTTAATAGCACCGTAGATGCGTCGGGATCGTATGAAACGTCAATTGCGCTATAGCGAAATTTGGAAACGCTCATTTTATCTGTATTTGCCGGATGTTCAAGTGCTGCCGCACGGCTCGATGTACAGTCGGAACATGTGTAGTATTTTCATCTGATACGTTGTCAGCAGCAGTGTTTTATCCGATTCATGGTCTTCCGGAAGATGAATGACTGACAGGATCAGGATTTTATTCTATACCGACTAAAAAATGGAGGTTAGTTATGAAGAATGTTGAAAATAAAGTAATTATTATTACAGGTGCTTCATCGGGAATTGGTGAAGAAACAGCAAAGCTTCTTGCAAAGAATGGTGCTAAAATTGTACTTAGTGCAAGACGTGAGGACAGGCTTCAATGTCTTGCTTCACAACTCGGAGAAAATGTGGTTTACTTAAAGTCTGATGTATCAAACCTTGATGATATGAATGCATTAGTTGCATTGGCAAAAGAGAAATTCGGAAGAGTTGATGTACTGTTTGCAAACGCAGGTGTTATGCCGGGGGGGAATATGTCAGAACTTAAAGTTCAGGATTGGATGAGTATGGTGGACATAAACATCAAAGGTGTTTTGAACTCTATAGCGGCTGTATTGCCTGATTTCATCTCACAAAAGAGCGGTCATATAGTTGTTACATCATCTGTTGCAGGTACAAAATCAGTTCCGGGTAATGCCGTGTATGCAGGTACAAAGCATTTTGTTAGAGCTATGCTCGATTCTTTTAGAACGGAATCTGTGTTGGAGGGGACTAACATTCGTACAACAACAATTTATCCCGGAGCTATCAAAACCGAACTTCTTAATACGATTGCTCCTTCCAAGACGAAGTCAATGGTTGAGGAATTCTACAAGAATGTCGGCTTAGAACCTGATGTTATCGCAAATGCGGTGCTTTACGCTGTTTCACAGCCGGATAATGTGGATGTTTCCGATATGGTTGTACGTCCAAGCAAAGAAAATTGATTAGGGTGTGTTGACACTACGGGAATGTGCAGATTCTTGAGCAGAATTTCTGATCAGACAAGGAGAAAAATTGCAGGCGGGCTGTCGCCCGGAAAGATTTTCCGACGCAGTATGAGCAAAATTATGCCAAAAAGATGTGCGTTAGCGT